>JAPPIB010000015.1 GCA_028820695.1 Acidiferrobacterales bacterium
AACTTTTGTAAAGTATTCATCGGAACTTTTGTAAAGTTTGTCGTCGGAAGTGACAACCCCATCTAAGGTGAAATCTCTGCTTCAAAGGGATGTGTGCCTGCAACCTCGTCAATAAAAAAACCGATATGTATTCCTATTGCTTCTGAAAATTCTACAAGAAAGCCAAACGCCTTTGCCGTGTAAGGCCAAGTAGCAAAGGCTATCAAGTAAAGAATAAAATATGAGAAATTATCAATCGAATTGTTGAATAATCGCTTCTTGATGACTTCATAGTGAAAATAATTTATTGCTTTGTGTGCACGAACAAAAATACTAGTGAATAACAATACCAATAGAAATTTCCCTGTCATTCCAATAATTTCACTATCTGTCGCCGTACCAATTGCAATAAGGATTTGGCAAATAATTATTCCTTCAATGGTTTGAATCGAATATTCAGTTAATTTGACCGTTAAAGTACCTACACGGCTTAAACTTGGTTTAATATGAGTAAAGTAAACCATTCAAAAACCCCATTCAATGCACTTGATTTAACCGAACCGTTGCCTGGAGAAAAATTTTCGACAACGGTTCGAATTCATTTCACTGGTGGGCTCGGAAGGATTCGAACCTTCGACCATTGGAATATGAGAAACAGAGTGGAGCCCGAAGAGAGGGTGGTCTTGCGCTCCGATGTCAGTCGGATTTACAGGTACGGCTAGCTCGCTGGAACTCACGACTGAGAGTGTCAAATCGCTTCGACTGGCCCGCAGTCGGATACGCTGACCTGGCCGAACTTACTCAGTCGGAGTGAAGAGTCGGGACTCCATATTGGCGTAGAATGCCGCCAAGTCTTCAATATCCTTGTCACTCAGACTGGTCGAAAACCCGATCATTACTGGATTATTCCGGGCACCCGACCTATAACTCTTTATTGCCTGAATCAGATAATCTTCATATTGTCCTGAGATGATGGGGGTTCCCACACCTTGCACGGAATCTCCTTTTCCATGACACGTCAGACACAGTGCGGCTTTCTCTTCGCCGGCCTTGGGGTCTCCTGCCCAGACGGAAGCGGGAACCATAGCAATCGCCAACGTTGCGATTATGGCAATAAGCTGGAAACTTTTGATGGCCTGTCTCATTGCATTCACTCTTTTACCAGTTGCGAGAAATAGGTGGCGATGTCATCGATATCACTGTCGGTCATCTGAACAATTTGCGCATGCATTGTTTCGTGTTTTCGGTCTCCATCACGATAAGCTTTCAGGGCGACGGTCAGGTAGTCGGCTTTTTGCCCACCAAGTTTCGGCACCGTATAGCCCGGATAGGCATTTCGGTATCCAGGCGAAGAATGGCAGCCTGTGCAGGTAAAGGACTTTTCCCGACCGGCTGTGGCATCACCATCGGCTTGCACTGTCACGGCAGCCGCAAGACAGGCTAAACCCAACACAATCCGTATAGACAATCTCATCACAAGTTGAACTCCCAAACAATTAGCTCACAACAAATCTAACTCAATTTGCGAAAGTGGGAATTATAGCGATAAACTCAATTTGACATCGCGCAATACAACCGCCCAAGTCGGCAAATAAATTTTCAACAGCGGCATCAGAAGGTCGAACACCACGATTCGAGAATTTCAAGCCCTGCCGATTAGTCGCTTGCAAGGGTACAGTCTTTGACCGAAACTTCAGTAGAGAATGAACCGGAAGCGATATCTGCCCGTGCCGCACGTCACTTCACCACAAAATACCCGACTGCCCGTATCAATCGACCGAAAGTGGTGCAACAATACTCAAGCATATACGCTCCGGATGGGTAAAATCCGGCCCGGCGAAATGCCACAATCTAATACCAGGCGTTTGCGTCACATTGATAAAATACTTGTAGCCATTTCGGGTGATGATATGCTCGCAGAGGACACTGAATGGGATATCAACTGGATATATTCCGGTCAGGTACCACGATCGTTAGCCATTTGGGCTTCTTCCGGTCGGTACACAGCATCTGGTTCGACTTTTATGCAAAGCTGCCTGAACGCGCTAACACCCGTAATTTGATCATGTTTGGGATAATTCCCGATTCAATCTATTTGCTAAGAGTTCGAATTGAGTGAGTCAAACGAAAATCTTTCGAATCCGAATCCGAGAGAACAGTCAGTGCAAATTCTATCTTCTTCGCCCGAAACCGAGAATTTGAGCGACTTGGAATTCCGCCCCATCGAATTCACTGGCACTGCGCGCGAATACTGGGGGATTTTCATTACCAACTTGCTTTTGTCGATTGCCACTTTGGGAATCTACAGCGCCTGGGCCAAAGTGAGACGTAAGAGGTATTTCCTGAACAGCACTCTGATCGATGGAACTTCACTAAATTATCACGCAACCGGGATGCAGTTGTTCAAGGGACGACTGGCCGCATTTGTCTTGCTTGTATCCTTATCGGTGCTCTCCCAATACATGCTGGCAGCGAGTTTTGTGATTACGGTGTTGATTGTCCTGGCTGTGCCTTGGGTGCTGAACCGTTCCATGAGGTTCAATGCAAGGGTTACATCATGGCGGAATGTCCGCTTCAACTGGAGTGGGACGTACTGGCGAACTTTTGCGGTGACGTGGCCTTCGATTCTCCTGGCGATAGTCAGTCTTGGACTGATGATTCCACATATATCAAGATGGATTTACCAATACTATGCTCGACGATATTCTTTTGGAGAGACTGAATTTGAGGAAAGCATGGATTTAAGACCTTTTGTCATGGCGGTTTTGTCTGTTTTGGTGTATGTGTTTGTACCGGGAATTGCAGGGATCGCAATAATCTATTTTCTTGCAGGTTTCCCTGCGGTAAATATCGACGTCCTCTCGTTATCTTTGGCGGTTCTTACTCCGACCATACTGGTTTCAGCTTATATCTGGTATCGAACGATGTGTCGCAACATTGTGCTGCGCTCATTGGAACTGGGTGATGCGGTCAAATTTCATTCCACCCTGAAACCCTCCAGGATGGTATGGATCCAGCTGACAAACTTTCTCGTAAGCGTGTTATCGCTCGGTCTGATGATTCCGTGGGCCCAAATTCGAATTTACAGTTACCTTTGCGACAATACAGTTTATGCATTTGCACGAGATGCAGACGAGTTCATTGATCAGGAACAGGACAGGATGAATTCGTTCGGCGAGGAGTTCGCAGAACTTGAAGGCTTGGACTTTTCCCTTTAGTCGACTATGAGAATCGAAGGCGAATACTTTGAGCCTCGATCCTCCAGGCGTCATCCCGCAATCGTGTCTATACCAGACGGTGGTATTCACATCGAGTTTGAGAACGGAGACCATAGGGATGATATGGCCATCGATACCATCCAGGGAAGTCATGATGTCAACTTCGTAGGCGGCGGTTACTTTCGATCGAACGAGAAACTTCCGACTGAGTTTGTTCAGCGTTTCCAGACTTCTTTGGAGAGAAAGATATCCTGGCTCGAGAAGTTCAGTTTATCTCGTTTGGCAGTACTGATCTTGTTGCTGATTTCCGCAGTAGTTGCATATCGGCTGGCTCTCAACTCGCTCGAGTCGATTGCAGTCCGAGTCTTTCCTGTCGAATGGGAGCAGAAAGTCGGTCAAAGGACATACGAGGACATAAGGTTCCTGGCGTTTACTGATAGTCGATTGTCAACTGAATATCAAACACGGATTCGTGAAAATACACGTCAGTTGGCGAACGCTGCCGCACTCGGTAACCTGCCTGAACTTTACTTTCATCGATCCGAGTTAATTGGCCCCAACGCACTGGCTTTTCCAGGTGGTCCGATTGTAGTCACAGACGAACTGGTTGAGTTGCTGTCGGACTCCGAAGAGGTAATGGCTGTTATCGCGCATGAACTGGCTCACATCAAACAGCGACACTCACTTCAGTCCATAGTTGACGTGATCGGAGCCTCGTTTTTGGCCATTTTGCTTTTTGGTGCTGATGAAGGAGTCATTGAGGAGATGGCTACCATTGCGGCGAGCGTGCTTACGTTGGAAAGCAGACGAAATCACGAGCAGGAAGCGGACATCCTGGCAGTCCAATACCTGTCGGCCGCTGGACGGGATCCAAGCAAACTGATCGATGTGTTCAGGAAGATGTCAGCCTATTTCTGTGCCGGGTCAAGCGGAGGTTCGGACACAGGATGTGACCCGGACCGCCTCAGTTGGCTTTCTACCCATCCTTCAGATGCAGATCGAATTGCCTATCTCCAGGAGGCAATCCAGAATCAATAGCCAACGGATGCGGTCACTGGTGTGGATTTCAGTTGAGTGCAATCGTCGTCAGATACAATATTTGAACTGCTCGGCAACAGTGATCTTGATTCAGTCCAAGTCAAATTCAATGAGACTGGAATGACCGTAGCCTGTCAAGATCAATGGATCTGGCAGTACTGATTTCGTCCCATCAGATTTCTTACTCCCATTCACCTCGAGAAAATGACACAGACAGGCGGTAATTTGATATCTCGGGCTGTCGATCGTCCGATCGCCGTTATTGCTTTTGTACTGATGGTGATTCTCTTTGGCATCGTCGCCTTGCAGACTATCCCGATCCAGCTCGCGCCGGATGTCAACAGGCCGGTCATAACCGTCACAACCTATTGGCCGGGCGCTGCGCCGGCCGAAGTCGAGAGGGAAATTCTCAACCCCCAGGAAACAGAACTGGCCGGGCTTGAGAATCTCAGTAGCATAACAGGGAACGCCCAGTCAGGCCGCGCACGAATCACCATGGAGTTCGAAGTCACAGCAGACATGGACAAGGCGTTGCTGTTGGTGTCCAATCGGCTCGACCGAGTTACATCATATCCCGATGAGGCTGCGTCTCCGCAGTTGAGTACCGCTGGTAGCGAGGACAATGCCATTGCCTGGTTCACCGTTGTCCGCGAACCGGGTAATGACCGCCCGATTCACGAATACGGCCAATTTGTCGAGGACTTCATAAAAGAGCGAATCGAGCGTATACCCGGTGTGGGCGAAGTCTCCGTATTCGGTGGCAGTGATCCGGAATTTCAGATTACGGTTCAGCCGGAGAGGCTCGCCAGATTGAAACTCACCGTCGGAGAACTTCTGAGCTCTCTTCGCAGTGCCAATGTTTCGCTCTCGGTCGGAGATATTGACGAGGGGAAACGTCGATACATTGTTCGTTCCGATGGTGAACTGAAAACGATAGAGTCGATTCGCAGTCTGGTCATTCGTTCCAACGCGAGTAACCCGATTGAGCCATCAGGGCGAATTCAGCTGGGTGACATTGCCGACGTCAGTTTGGCTTACAAGGACCCGACGGCGGTCATTCGGGTATTGGGTGAGCCGGCGATTCCCTTCAATGCGACCCGAGAGGTCGGGGCGAACGTGATCGAAACAATGGAATACATCCGGCAGGCGATTGACGAGTTGGATCAAACGGTGATGCCAGGCAGTGGATTGGCTCTGCGTCAGGTTTATGATGAGACTGTTTATATCAATTCGTCCATAAGTCTGGTTCAGCAGAATATCTGGGTTGGAGGGTTCCTCGCTGCGCTTGTAATGCTGCTGTTTCTCAGATCTGTGCGCGCGACACTAGCCGTTTCGATTGCGATACCTGTCTCGATTATCGGTGCATTTGTTGCGATGGCTGCATTAGGGCGCTCCATAAACGTCGTTTCTCTGGCTGGACTGGCATTCGCGGTCGGAATGGTGGTTGACGCGGCGATCGTGATTCTCGAAAACATCTATCGGTTGCGTGAAGAGGGGAAGTCTTCTAAAGAGGCCGCTGTCGAGGGAGCTAGGCAGGTTTGGGGCGCGGTACTGGTTTCAGCAGTTACAACGGTGATGGTATTCATTCCGGTTTTGGTTTCACAACTGGAAATAGGGCAACTGTTCAGAGACATTGCTGTTGCCATATCTGTCGCCGTCATTCTGTCTCTGATGGTGTCCGTAACGGTCATTCCGGCGACGGCCAACAAACTGCTCAAATTCCCGAATGTCCAGTCTGGCACGATCTCGCGTCGCAGGATTCCCGGCCTGGACTTACTTGCCGGTTCGGTAGTCAGGTTGATACTATGGTCTACCTCGAGGCTCATCCGGCGCCGCTCAATAGCATTTGCATGGGTTTCGGCAGTGACTTTGGGCGCTTTCCTGTTTGTTGTGAATTTTCTCCCCAATCTGGAATACTTGCCGGAAGGAAACAACAATCTGATATTTGGCCTGATTGTACCGCCCCCCGGTTACAACCTGAAGACCATGACTGAGATTGCTGGGAATATCGAAGACGCCATTCGTCCGCACTGGGTAACGGATTCCGATGAAGAGTCACAAGCTGACGCACCGCCAAAAATAGAACGATTCTTCTTTGTCTCGACCCGGTCAAACATGTTCGTAGGTGCGATTTCCAATGACCCTGAACGGGTATCGGAATTGATTCCAATCATGCAGATTCCGGTTTTCAAGGAGCCCGGTACCTTTGGATTTATGAGCCAGCCTTCAGTTTTTGGACGCGGCATCGGAGGGGGAAGAAAAATTGATCTGGATATATCGGGTGCGACACTGGAAGAGATTCTGATTACGGCAGGTAAGGCGGCTGGTCGAATTCTTTCCGTCATGCCTCGGTCCGAGGGGCACCAGTTCCGGCCGAATCCAGGATTGGAACTCGGGGTGCCAGAGGTTCGAATTGTTCCAGATCGTCTTCGGCTGGCCGATAACGGCCTGTCAGCCCTGGAACTCAGTCTTGCGATCGATGCGTTCAATGATGGCTTGAGGGTGGACGAGACCATGTACGGCGGAAACGTCATGGATATCACCTTGCGAGGAATGACCGATTCGCTGGAAAAAACGCAAAATATTGAAAATATTCCGGTCGTCACCCCTCAAGGCAGGATCATTCCGGTCAGTTCGCTGGCCGATGTTGACATCACCGCGGGACCCACCGCAATCAGGCATCGCGAACGGTTGCGCACAATCACACTTGAAATACGTCCTGCACCGAATTTGACGATGGAAGAAGCAATACAGCGAATTAGCTCCCAGGTTATTGAACCCATGAAAGAAGAAGGGGTGCCGCAAAGCGTTCGATTCAGAATTTCGGGAACTGCAGATTCACTGAATACGACGTGGAATGCGATGGTCTGGCAATTGGTGATTGCGCTGATTATTGTCTATCTGGTGATGGCGATCCTTTTCGAGAGCTTTATCTATCCGCTGATCATCCTGCTTGCAGTGCCGGTCGCGGCCGCTGGCGGTGTAGCGGGTCTTGCCGTGCTGAATCTTTTCGTCCATCAGCCGCTCGACATGCTGACACTGCTGGGGTTCGTCATCCTGATCGGAATTGTGGTGAACAACGCGATTCTGCTAGTCCACCAAACCATCTACTTTCTGAGATACTACGACATGGATCCTTCCAGTGTGATCATGACGGCGACACAGTACCGAATTCGACCGATATTCATGTCCACATTGACCAGCATATTCGGCATGCTGCCCCTGGTGTTATTTCCGGGCGCAGGATCAGAGCTTTATCGCGGGCTGGGTTCTGTCGTTGTCGGGGGTTTGTCGCTGTCAGCGATTCTGACCCTATTCATGGTTCCACCGCTTGCGGCAATCTTGGTTGTTCCGCTGGAGACTCGTCGCAAGGCGAAAAAGAATCGATTAGGCGTGTTTGCAGGGCAGGAATCTGACATTGCCACCAATAGATAAAACCTTCTTCGACTGGCAAATCGGAAATTTTTGGCAACGCCAATTCGCTTCAAGGAGTGACAAGCTAAAGATGCGATCGCGGTGTTCGGCTAAGACTCGTCATCTGGTCTTGATTCTGACTGCGGCGTCGGTACCGATTCTTCAGTACTGCTTTGCTCCACGACAAGTGGCTCCCAAAGGTTGTTGATCAAATCCCAGTTCTTCCAGATAGCAAACGAGACGACTATTGCTGAGGCGACGATCGCCAATCGAAGAAAAATGGCAGCCCACCGGATATTGGACAGTTTGGCGGTCAATGGGGTTGGTAGGGTTGTATTAGAGCGGTCGATTTGAATTTCGCTGATTCCCAGTTTTGGGTCATTCGCGATCAACTCATCCGGGTCCAAGTCGACAAGTTTCGCATACGATCTCACATAACCGGTCGCGTACGCTGCACCGTACAGTTGGTCATAATCTTGGTTCTCGACTGCGGTGATGATGCCTTCGGTCAGTTTCAGGGCTTCAGCAATGTTCTGTACGCTCAACCCCTTTTGTTCCCTCGCAGCAGCCAATTGTTCACCGGTGTCAGCAGCAGCGACGATGAGCGGTTCCGACGGTTCCGGAATTATGGTGTCGAACGATATGCGCTGATCCTGATCCTTTTCCATGAATGAAGGTGGTATTCCTATCCCGATTTATGGATTCAGCTGGTCAGCCCGGCGTATGATTATCTCGATGTTCAGCCGACAACGTAGGCACCGGTCCCGACTGCAATCAGCACATCTTCGTCATTGTGCAGTTCCATACGAGTAACGGCAACTTTGTTGCCTGTTCTAAGCACAAATCCACTGGCGATGAACTTCGAACCGAATCCTGGGCGAAGATAGTCGACGCGAATGTCGATCGTTCCCATTTTCGAAAACTGCTCGATTTTCTCATCAGTGGTTTGAATATCGCGTCGATTGACGACATCCACAAATGCAACGATTCCACCGATCACATCAAGCAGGCATGAAATTACACCACCATGCAGGTTGCCGCGGACAAAGTTACCGACAAATCTGTCCTGCATCTCCACGGATAGCTTCGGCTCTTGCATGCCGAGGTTGATTACCTTGATGCCTAGCGATTTGTGAAATGGAACGGATTCTTCGAAAATCTCCTGCAGGGCATTCCAGGACGATTGGATCGCATCGTTTCTCTTCATTTGCGAATTCTTGGCGGGATTCTTTGCAGGGCGATCAATCGGTGCGAAAAATGAGACATCAATATTGCTTCAGGCGATATTTTATGCTCGAAAAATTATAACACCCGGAACTCTCTCGAATTTTCAATCTATGCTCCCGAATCGGCAAGGTGGCAACTTGTGCATTCAAAAAACGTCGGCAATCTTGAACTCGAAATCAATGCGGAACTGCATTTGCGGAAAGAAGAAATAATGCCATGCGTCTATCCTATATACTTAACTGCTGCAAATGTGGGGCGGTAGCTCAGTTGGGAGAGCGTAGCGTTCGCAATGCTAAGGCCGGGAGTTCGATCCTCCTCCGCTCCACCAATTGGATTCGCAGTCAAAAATCGCAATGGCAACAGGTCAGCAACTATTCGATAGTATTGAGAACGGTCTGAAGTTTGAGCGGAAAATCGAAGTCGGTGAAGATCGTGTGATCACGTTCATGGGGGACGATCTTCGGGTCTACGAGACGCCATCAATGATCGCAGACATGGAGTATGCCTGCCGCGACCTGCTGCATGAACATCTGCCGTCGCAATGGGATTCTGTCGGAGTTGTGGTTGATATCGAGCATCTGGCTGCGACGCCCATCCACCAATCGGTGACTGTGAAGGTAGAAATCATTGAGATCACGGGACGCAAGGTTCGTTTTAAGTGCGAGGTCTGCGATGCACTTGAAATTGTAGGCAGAGGCTATCACGAGCGTTTCATTGTCAATGTCGAGAAACACCGTCTGCGAATTGCCGAAAAGCGCACCCGTATGCAGTAGCACACCAGTCGTTTCTGCATTGGACGGCTTTGTCAGTTTACGATAGTAACTTTCTGACCGGGAGTCAGCCGCTCGTTCCCGCGTACGACTGCAACCTCACCTTGACTCAACCCTGAAGTTACCTCGAATCGGTTTGCGGAGGCGCGGCCGATGCTGATTGGACGAGGCGTCACCGAATCGTTTTCTACGATGTAGACTACGTGCTGTCCTTGCTGAGTGACAATTGCGTCCTTGTGAATGGTCAGCACCTGATCCTCACGGGATATCGGAACAAACATGACTACGTTCTGATTGACCGCCAGCAGGTCGTCAAACTGACTTTGGTCAAACGTGAACTGGACCGCCCTGGTTCGCGTACTGACATGCTCCTCAGGAATAAAGGCACGCAAAGTCGCCTCGAATCTGGTGCCATTATCGAATTCCGCCATCAAGACGTCACCGACTTTGAGAGAATCAATATATCGATACGGAATGTAAGCCTCAATTTCCAAATCGTGGTCGCCAACAATCCTGACAATCTGCTGACCGACCCGGACATATTGGCCAAGATCTATGTTTCGCTCGACGACGACACCCGAATAAGGCGCTTGAATTTCAGTGAGTGAGAGATTGTAGTTGGAAATCTCCAGTTCTCTTTGGATCTGACCGGTCGCCGCCTTGGCCTCCCCGAGTGCATGTTCCGCAATCTTGAGCTTGAGAACCGAATCTTCATATTGGGCTTCAGTGGTCGCGGCCGAGTGTCGCAACTGGCGGAATCGGTGCTCCTGCTGTCGGGCGAGCTCTAGTTCGGCAAGCTTTCTGCGGGATGCCCATGTGGACATCTCAATTCGCGCTTCCACGCCCGCTTTCTGCAACTCCAGCAACGACGCATCCAATGTGGCGATCAGGTCGCCCTCACTGACACGATCACCGACATCGACCGCTATGGACAGTACCGGTGCGTTGATCGCTACATGAACCGGGCCAGACTGCCTGGAGACCAGTTCGCCAAATACGGAAACTGTCTCACTTATGGATTCGGATTTGACCTGGTCAACCGATACGGGTGTTGCCGCACTCTGGGAATTCGACAAGCCAGGTGCGAGAATGAATGCAATTGAGACTAGAGCTAAACTTGCTTTACGCATGTGGGGATTTTTATACATATCATCGATCTGAAAGACTTGAACTTCTGTCAATATGCATTGACTTGCGATGTGTGAACAAATATACCTTTATTCATTATCGAAAATGTATTTTTGTAATTGTTCGGATGTCGTTAGCCGGAAACGTCATTGGCTGTAACCATCCACGATCAACAATTTGGAAGTCGTAGTTTGTTCCCGGAGTTTCTTGGCGGGTGCATATTCATCTGACGCCCACCATTTCCTCGCCTGTTCGACACTGTCGAATTCAATGATAACCAGCCTTTTGGGATTCCATTCACCCTCAACAGTCTCAAAGTCGCCGCCGCGGACAAGATATCGACCTCCATAGCTTTCCAATGTCGGCGGCACCATTGCTGCGTAAACAGCAAATCCCTCCGGGTCGTGAATATCGACCTGCACAACAACGTATCCTGCCATGTTTATATTCTCCGAGTCAGTTAGATTGCACCCACGTTTTGAATTTCGTGTGGTTGCTACAGCATTTTTCTGCAACCAGCATCGTGCTGCAAGCACCATGACAGGTTGTGTGTATATTATGCCCTGAATGACAGTCGCCGACGACTGTCACGTCCAACTGCTACAGGTCTGTCCGATCGCACAAAGAAGTCCCATGCTTGACGCTGTTACTATCGAGCCCAAGAATCCTCCGATACTGTCGGTCATCTGGCTCCACGGACTGGGTGCGGATGGACATGATTTTGAACCGATCGTCCCGCATCTGAACATTCCGCAATCCTGTCCCGTGCGTTTCATTTTTCCGCATGCTCCGATCCAGTCAGTGACCATCAATTTGGGTATGAAAATGCGGGCCTGGTATGACATTCTGAATCCGATTGTCGGGGCAGGGCTGGAGGATGAAAAGGGGATCAGACATTCAGGCGAACAGGTGCAGGCTATGATCGGGCAGGAACTTTCAAAGGGAATGGACGCGAATCAGGTGGTCCTTGCCGGATTTTCTCAAGGTGGTGCGATTGCGCTGTTCACTGCGATACGGTATCCTGCAAGACTGTCAGGTGTCTTGGCAATATCCACTTATCTTCCGCTGGCTGATGCTGTTGAGTCCGAGCGACATGCGGCCAATTCAGATGTCCCAATCCTATCGCTGCATGGTGACTTCGACCCGGTTATTTCACCGACGATCGCGGAACAGTCCAGAGACAAGCTCAAGCAATTGGGCTACAACGTCGAAACCAGGAATTATCCGATTCCACATTCTGTGTCTGCAGATGAGATTGCCGACATCGGAAATTGGCTCGTACAACGCTGTACGGAACTGTAATCGTCGCTCGCGGTCGGTACAGGAACGACCTTCGAGTCCAAAGCCACTGAACCCGATGGGAATTAGACGGGATCGTCCGCCAGTTGAACCCGCAAGCGTCTGACTTGCATTTTGGGTCCGCTGAGATGTGGATTGACTTCGAGTGCCTTCTCAAATGCTTCGATAGCGCTCTTGGGATAATTCAGTGAGAGAAATATCAGACCCAGGCCGGCCATTGCGCCGAAGTGCCGAGGTTCGAGCAAAATTGTCTGACGTACATCCTCAGCGGATTTTTCGTATTGGCGAAGAAAGTAACGGATAGTTGCACGCTTGTTCCAGCCTTCAGCGAAATCAGGTGCTTTTTCGATGACCCCATCAAATATTTTCTCCGCTTGCCGAAGTCGACCCGTCGCCATCGCCTGAATTCCCTCCGACATCAGATCGGCGACTTCCTGATCGGTAGGGTATTCGCGCCAGATCGCCCAGATTTGATCGGTGATTGCATCCCCGGCTGCCTGATCCGGCGCAACCAGCAACTGCTCGAACAGGTCGTTCAGTCTCGGATCGGTCTGGTCCGCATGTACGGGAACGGACAAACAGCCGATCATCAAAATGGTCAGCTGAAGCCAAGTGGATTTGAGACAGGTTGAAACTCTGTTTAACATCAATTGTCGCTCGCTCGACCAGTGGTGTCGCCGAACATGAATACCTGCTCGAACACCATAATGAGTGATATGGATTTTAGCGGATTTCGAAGGTGCATGTATCCAAATGAGCGTTCCGAAGCACCAGCCAAAGACTGCCATAGGAACAAAAAATGTTGATATCAACACTTCTCAAAAAGTGATGGACTGTGGTGGGACTTCGAAAGTGGTGGGGAATTTACGACGCGCTGATTCTATGTGTAACTATAATTTACGGTTAAATTCAGTTGACTCAATATCTATGGAAACAAGTGGAAAACCTGTAATTGAGTGTCGTGGTCTATGGAAAATCTTCGGTGATCGCACCAAGAAGGTTATCGAGGCAGTCATTGAACACGGCCTTTCGAAAGATGAGATTCGTGATCAGTACAATGCCGTAGTGGGGGTGCAGGATGCGAGCTTCTCAGTCGGAGAAGGTGAGATTTTCTGCATTATGGGCCTGTCGGGATCCGGCAAATCAACATTGATTCGGCACGTCAACCGGTTGATCGAGCCGACATACGGAGAGGTGTTGATTGAGGGGCAGGACATCAACTCCCTGAATGAGACTGATCTGAGGGCCCTTCGGTCAACCAAGATCGGCATGGTCTTTCAAAATATGGCGCTGATGCCTCACCGGACGGTGCGTGACAATGTAGCGTTCGCGCAGGAAGTTCGCGGAGTGGGTAAGCAGGAGCGCTACGAAACCGCACAGGAGGCGATCGCGACGGTCGAGTTAAGCGGGTGGGAAGATCGCTACCCGGACGAATTGTCAGGCGGTATGCAGCAAAGGGTAGGTCTGGCACGGGCCATTGCAGCGAACCCACACATATTGCTGATGGATGAGCCGTTTTCGGCACTTGACCCACTGATCCGTCGGCAGTTACAGGATCAGTTCATGGAACTGGCAGGGAAGATGAGCAAGACAACACTGTTCATCACGCACGACCTGGATGAGGCAATACGAATTGGTGATCGAATTGCCATTATGAAAGACGGTGCACTGGTTCAGGTCGGCACCCCCGAGGAAATAGTCACAAATCCTGTTGATGATTACGTGAAGGACTTTGTCGCCGGCATATCGAAACTCGAGCTGGTCACAGCCAGCAAGGTGATGCAGCCCATGGAGGAATATGCATCTGTCACTGGCAAAGTCGAGCTCGGTGAGTGTCCAGTGGCAAGACCCGATGATAATCTTGACACACTCGTCAACTTGTCGGTGGATACGAACCACCCGATTATTATTCGTTCAGACAATCAGGTCGTCGGAGTTGTAACGAAGCGGGCATTGTTGCGCGGCATACAGGGTCGGTTGTATGAGACTGAAGTTGATTCCACATCGGTATCGGGAGACTGAGAAATGGCTGAGGAAAAAGGATTTGAGGTGCTGAACCCCTTTCTCAGCATTGATCTGGGCATCGCCGATTGGGCTGATGGTATCAAGACTTGGGCTTCTGCCAACAGGGACATGTTCCAGCCGATCAAATGGTTTGTGAACGATCTGATTATCACCATTGAAGCCATCATGCATGCTATTCCGCCGATCGTTATGCTGGGCATCATTTTCCTGGTTGCCTGGCAGGCTGCCGGGGCCCGTATGGCCATATTCGTGTCTGTGTGCCTGATATTGCTCGGAGTCAGCGACCCCAATGCATGGAGTCTGGCTATGACAACATTGGCGATTGTTGCGACATCTGTGGCACTGTGCGTGATCTTCGGTCTGCCTTTGGGATTGTTGGCGGGCAAGAGTAATCGTTTCGAAGTGGCTATCCGCCCCGTTCTGGATACCATGCAGACGATTCCGGCATTTGTCTATCTCGTTCCTGTTGTCATGCTGATCGGAATCGGGAATGTTTCAGGTGTGATCGTTACGATCGTATTTGCGTTACCCCCGATCATTCGCTTGACATCCCTCGGAATCAGGCAGGTCAACGCAAGCGTGGTAGAAGCAGCCCGTGCATTTGGCGCTTCGCCAAGGCAGATTCTATTCAAGATTGAACTGCCTCTGGCAACGCCATCAATCATGGCGGGATTGAACCAGACAATCATGATGGCGCTGTCTGTCGTGGTTATCGCTTCATTGATTGCAGTCAAGGGACTCGGAAATGAAGTGTTGCGCGCGATGGGACGTCTGGACGCCGGGAAGGCAATTGTCGGCGGATTCGGTATTGTGATACTCGCCATCGTGCTCGACCGTATTACACAAGGACTCGGACGATCAGGACGCGAGCGGGGGCATCGACACTGGTGGGATGGCGGTCCGGTTGGCTGCGTGATGAGAGCCATCAGGAAATTTCAATCGAAAGACATCCCATCTGAATAAAACCCTGAAATCGCGTTAGAGCATTATTTTCGCATCAACAGCCCGATTCTGGCG
>JAPPIB010000016.1 GCA_028820695.1 Acidiferrobacterales bacterium
ATTATACCGGCAGGGCTTTTCTTGTTTTTGACTTGTCTAAAGAGATTTCAGGGCTATGGGAATTTATGCAATAAGTCTCGGCTTTGTCTTGTCCTTTGTGCAGACCTCCCAAGGACCGATTGATGATGGGGCGGTGACGAAAAATCTTCGCGCACACCCATTCAACCAATTAAAATTTTGTTCCAATCCAATCATTACTTTTCTGAACAGAGGCTTGTGTAAGGATATGGCTGCCACAACCCCAAGAATTGATGCATTGCAAGCATCGAATTGGAATCGTGAAATTTTCCAAAGCATGGTGAACGCCGATTTGGATGCTGTTCATGTAACCGTTGCCTTTTGGCACGACTGTGCGGAGACATTGAAGACCATTCGACAGTGGGATCGTTGGTTTGTGGAACATGATGATCTGATCATGGCGGTGAAAACCATCGACGACATTGACGAGGCAAGAGATTCGGGCCGCACTGGAATCATATTGGGCTTTCAGAACAGTTCTCCGATCGAGGACGATCTGGCGTTGGTGGAAGCGTTCCATGTCCAGGGTGTGCGCATCATGCAGCTGACCTACAACAATCAGAGTCTCGTCGGAACCGGCTATTGTGAATCCAGGGACTCCGGCCTTACAAATTTTGGCCGTAATGTCGTTCGGGAGATGAACCGGCTCGGTATGATTGTCGATGTGTCCCACACGTCGGAACTGACCTGCATGGAAGCGATCGAATTCTCGGAACGTCCGATTGCTGTTACCCATGCCAACCCTCGCTTTTTTTGTGACAATCCCAGAAACAAGTCGAACGATTTGCTGGTTCAGCTGGCTGCAAGTGGCGGGATGCTTGGATTCAGTCTATATCCGCTGCATTTGGCGGGTGGAACGCAATGTTCTCTCGAGTCGTTTTGCAGCATGGTCGCCAAAACTGCCGATTTAATCGGAGTAGAGCATCTGGGGTTGGGAACAGACCTGTGTCTCGGCTGGCCTTCCGAACATTTGGAATATATGCGTAGCGGCACATGGCGATTTCCGGATCAGCGTGCAGGCTCGCCTGTGGTGCAATGGCCTGACTACCCACCGTGGTTCAGAAAGAACGAAGATCTGAGCAACGTTTCAGACGGTCTGTCGCAGACAGGATTCAGTGAGGACGAGGTCGGCTTGATCATGGGGGGCAACTGGTATCGGTTCTTTCAGGATGGATTCTGTTCGGCATGAGCGATCCCGCACTGGAATTTGACGAGATCAAGCTTCCGGAAGTCGCGCTTCGCCCACCTTCCGAGGTGATGAGACTTGATCGGTTGGGATCCATGCACCCCAGTCGTCTCAGTTTTACCCGTACCCTGGTGCGCAGGATGCACGCTGAGAAATGGCGTTTTGATCCAGTCAGGAAGTCCTTGGACGCTGACGGGCTTGGCAATCTGGTTTACTCAATTGTCACACCATCCGGGCCGCTGAGCTTTATCGCTTTTTCCACTCAACTTGACGATAAGGATCGCACAGACCGGGTCATTGCAGAGAAGTGGGATATGTCATTCACCCTGTTCAACGGTGAGGCCGGACAAAAGGACATCGAGCGATTGGGCAGGGAGGTCCCGCTCCAGGAAGCAGGTCGTCTGAGCAGCCGGGAAATCGTATTGAGCCGGGCGAATAAAAGTGTACGGCTGTTCAATTCGGTTGTTGATTCGCTGGCGGCTGGTCGCCAGCCATCTGCGTCTGATATTGCTTCTATCGGTTATCTGACCCGAACCACCGCAGTATACGGCAATGGCAAGTTCGGACTGATGGACTACGATCAGGTGAAACGCGTTTCGCCGTTCGGGCCGCCGTTTCAGGCGGAGATGCTGACAGTCTATATGGCTCGCCAGCTGAGCCTGGACCTGGTTGATCATCTGGCGCGCCGCCGAGGTGGTGAGCAGGCGGTACAACTTTCCAGACCTCTAAGGCGCGCGGTAGGTGTCGGCAATGCCACAGGGTTAGGAATGGCACCGTTTTTGGTCAGCCATCCGAGGTTGATTCATCAGTGGGTGTGGTTACGGGAAGTTGCGCTTTCCAGGGTCAAGTCTCAAAAGTCTGTGACCGTATCGGTTGTACAGCGATGTGATGAACTTCTCGAGCGGCTCAAGGCGCACCTTGACCAATGGAATTCCACTGACAGTCAGCAATCGGAGCGAGTTCGCGTCCTTAAAGATGAGGTTGTCGAGGTGCACAAGCTGGTCCGGACACTTCACGAAAGACAATATCCCTGGCAGCATCTGACTCAGTGGGCCACCGGCGCGGCAAGTCTGGAATGTGCTGAATTGATACACAGCCTGATTCTTGAACTGTATCCGGAACTTGTCGATGATCTGGACAGATTCATGGGCAGTAATGAAGCTCCGATCAACATCGATTCGTCAATGACGATCGAACAATTGAAGTCACATATCGAGCGAAATTATGCATGGGCGTTGGACATCGACTTCGATGGGAAGGACGCACAAGGTCAGTTTTGGTACATTTCCGCCGAAAAGGAGGAGCCGAGACTTGGATTGCGAGACGAGGACCCAGGCTCAGAGTTAGAGATGCGTATCCATGTGGCTCGAGATATCTTCAAGTTATACGGAGATATCACAAGCCTTTCACGGAATGAAAGACAGTCGTCTGTGATCAATTTCCTGCGCACAAGCCCACACTACCGTCACATTGCCAATCGAATTCATTCGCTCTGCGAGTATCCATACGCAGAAATTCAGGAGAATCTTCTGGACGCCAGCTGCCGCCCGATCGATTTACTCCGCTTCAAGCTTGCAACATTTGGTGCCACCCGATTTGATCCAAAGTCAGATCTCTGGACTCGTATCACGCTGTTTCAGGGAGCGCCATTGATGGATGAACTGGATGTCTGCGATGCCGATGACTGGGCATTTCCATTCGTTCATGGAAATAGTGAGAACTGAAATCGTCAGATTCGTTGGTAATAAATGAATGGATCTGTCTAAAAGCGAGACAATGACATTGTGTCAGCGATTTCTATCCGCTGTCGGATTACCACCAGGTTTGGATAACGAAGTCGCGGAATCGATTGTGTGGCTAGTGTTGCGGGGCTATCCGACTTTATTTGATCTGGCACAATCCATTCCTGCGATTGCTCAGGACTCAACCATCGACCGGAGGTTGGATAGTTATTCGGGCGAAAATTTTTCCGCGAAAGACCTGTACCCAGATGCGTGGGTTGCAATCGCCGACTGGCTGGTGGTGAATTGTGGAAAGTCGCCTGGAGAATCCAGTCGTATACAGTTGAGCCATGTCCGGTATCCATATTTCCTTTTACCGACATTGCTTCAGCGATCACGTCAAGGGTATGAATTCAGTGCTGAAGGCGCCAATAGTCAGGTTTTTTTCAGCAATGGCAGTGTGTGGACGAACTCGGGCGCGAACGAATTGCCCTTTTTGGAAAGTCAGGACGAAATGGAAATCCATTGCGCAAGAATAAGTGAAATTGGCTATGAAACCCTGTTTCAGCGTTTTTGTATCGGCTCACGCATGCAACTGGCAGACGATCAGCTGATTTCTGCAAAGAATTCAAGAATCGATGTCGGGGAGGAGATTTACTGGCGGCTTAAGGAGGTGGCTGCGCAGTGTTTTGTTCCGGCCAGTGAGCAATCGAGACAGCGAGGTGCCGGCGCAGAAGTGGACGACAGTATCTGAGCCGAAATTCTTGCAGCTATGCGTCTTCCAAAATCATATCTGCAGCCTTTTCTGCGACAGCAAATACAGGTGCGTTTGTATTTCCTGAGGTGAGTGTCGGCATGATTGAGGCGTCAACAATACGAAGAGAGGATATCCCGTGCACCCTGAGCCTTGAATCCACCACCGCCTGTGGATCAGAACTCGGACCCATCTTGCAGGTGCCGGTTGGATGGTAGATGGTCTCTCCGATATTTCTTGCACAGTCCAGAAGCTCGTCGAATCCCTGCACTGATTCGCCTGGCAGCACTTCACTTTCGACAAACTTCGACATCGCATTGCTTTGTGCGATTTTTCTGGAGACCAGCATTGCGTTGACGGTGGTAATCTGGTCCAGCTCGGTACTCAGATAGTTGGGATGAATTGCGATGTAGTCTTCCGGGTGAGCTGACTTCAGATGCAGGTGGCCGCGACTGGTCGGCCGCAATTGCGTAACTGACGAGGTGATTCCTGAATAGTCGTGAACACCTTCCCCCGGGCTGTCTGAACTGAGTGGTTGGAAATGAAACTGGATGTCCGGCCTTTCGATTTCAGGTGAGGAATTGGTAAATATGCCGATCTGACTGGCTGCCATTGACATCGGGCCTGTACGAAAGGCGAAATAGCGCAATCCGATAAGCATTCGAAAAAAGGGGTTTCGAACCTCATCATTCAGTGTCTTGACCGAACATTTGTACACAGAACGAATTTGAAGATGATCCTGCAGATTGCTGCCGACACCGGGCAGGTGGCGCTTCATGCCGATCCCAAAGTCCTTGAGGTGATTCTGATCTCCGATTCCGGATAGCATCAGCAATTGCGGAGTATTGATCGATCCTGCGCTCAGAATGATCTCTCGATTTGCCCGGTAGGTCTCGGTCTGCCCACTTCTTTTCAAGTCGATTGTGATTGCCTTTTGATTTTCTATTCCGATCTGACAGGTGAGCGAATTGGTGACCACTGTCAGATTGCGACGATTACGGACCGGCTTGAGATATCCCACGGCAGAACTGCATCGTCTCCCTTTCCAAGCCGTGAGTTGATAGTAGCCAGCACCTTGCTGATCTTGGCCATTGAAATCCTCCGACATGGGAATTCCGATCTCGGCAGCGCCTTGGATGAATGCATCACCGATTCCGCGTTTGAGCCGCATATCGGACACTTTCAGATTTCCACCGACGCCATGGTAGTCATCAGCACCGCGTTCCTGGTGTTCACATTTTTTGAAGTAGGGCAACATGTCCTGGTACGACCAGCCAGGATTGCCTAAATTTTCCCAGTCATCATAGTCCTGGGCTTGCCCGCGTACGTATAGCAGACCGTTGATGGCGCTTGAACCGCCGAGAACCTTGCCGCGAGGCCACTTGATCGATCGTCCATTCAACCCTGGATCAGGTTCAGTCTGATAGCACCAGTCTGTCCTGGGGTTGTGCATGGTCTTGAAGTATCCCACCGGAATGTGGATCCACGGATTTGTATCCCGGCATCCTGCCTCGACCAGCAATACTGAGTTTTGTGGATTTTCCGAGAGGCGATTGGCAAGAACGCACCCCGCAGTACCCGCACCTATGATGATGAAGTCAAAGTTTTTACCAGTCATGTCCTTTTGGTTCAGATTTTCAGGTTCCAGTTTGATCGACAAAAAACGGCATTATATTGAGTTGGTCGCGTCCGACTTGCACAAAGGTTTCATCCAGACCTGGAGTCGAGTTTGATCATGAGCAAAACTATTCTCAGGTTATTGCCAAATAATACGTCACGGACGATTGGGAACGCGACGTTTCCATCCATACGTGAAACATCCTTCCCACTTGAACTTCCGACGCTACGCCAGGACGGATAAAGACTGTCAAATTGCGTCTTGGCTGGTGTCATTTTACTCGCACGCTGATCAGCCTGAACGATGGACTCACGCACATCATTCCATCAATACTCCATGTACAGCAAATTGTCGATGCCGGTTGATTACCCCGCAATTCTGTGTACTGCATATTGGTAGGAATCGACCAAAGATTTGGCCAAAATCCAAGCGCAGAATGTTTGACGCAGGTTCCGACTTGTGTGGAGTCGGACGATCAAACATGATCGCCAACGCTGACTCTAGGTATGGACGCCTCGCATGCGATCGGCTCTTCTGCGCAACATCTCAACTGTTGTCAGCAACGCAACAGAGACCAGGACCAACAATGTGGCGACAGCCAGAATAGTTGGACTGATGTGCTCTCGAATTCCTGAGAACATCTGCCACGGAATGGTTCTCTGTTCAAAACTTCCCACAAACAGAATCACCACAACTTCGTCAAATGAGGTGATGAACGCGAATAGTGCGCCTGAAATTACACCTGGCAGAATCAGCGGCACGACAATCTTGAAAAACGTCGTTACTCCATCGGCTCCGAGACTGTTTGCCGCGCGAATCAGACTGCGGTCGAACCCAACCAATGTTGCAGTTACGGTAATCACAACGAACGGCGTGCCCAGTGCGGCGTGCGCAAGAATTACGCCCAGATGCGTTCCCTGCAAGTGGACTCTCGAATAGAAGAAGAACATGCCGCATGCCGAGATGATCAGCGGGACGATCATCGGGGAAATCAGAACCGCCATCAATATCGTGCGGTAGGGAATATTTCGCCGGCTCAGGCCCAGTGCTGCCAGAGTTCCGAGTAACGTGGCGATCAATGTAGAGAATATCGCGATGATGAAACTGTTGTTGACCGCGCCGCGCCAGTTGAGGTTGGTGAAAAAATCCTTATACCAGCGAAGGGAGTAACCTTCCGGATCGAAGGACAGCATTTCCGGTGTGAACGTAAAAAACGGGACTGAATTGAATGACAGCGGAACGATGATAAGTATCGGAAAAATCAGAAATAGGAATATCAGTCCGCAGATGACACGGAAAAGATAGTGCCAGGTCCGCTCAAGCGTCGTCATATATGGAGGCAGTTTGCTTTTCATGTCAGCCCAATTTCATGTTGTCAATGCCGACAATCTTGTCATACAGCAAGTAAAGAACCAGCACCAGACCCAGCAAGATGATTCCCAGTGCCGCAGCCAATCCCCAGTTGAGCGAGACAGAGACATGATAGGCGATGAAGTTCGAGATAAACGTGCCGGATGTTCCGCCAACCAATGCCGGAGTGATGTAATAGCCGATGGCTAGAATGAATACCAAAATCCCGCCTGCACCGATTCCGGGAATTGTATTGGGTGCATAGACCTTGAAAAATGCGGAAGCGGGATGCGCACCTAGGGAAACAGCCGCTCGCATATAACTTGGTGGAATTGTCTTCATGACACTGTAAAGCGGCAGAATCATGAAGGGCAGCAGTATGTGAGTCATTGCAATGATCGTGCCTGTGGCATTGTGAATCATCCCAAGGCGATTCTCAGAGTCGATAAGATTCAAACCTACAAGAAGGTCGTTGATAACACCTTCGCGCTGCAGCAGGGCGATCCAAGAGGTTGTTCGAACGAGTAACGATGTCCAAAACGGCAACAGGACCAGCATCAGAAGAATATTGCTGGACTTCAATGGCAAGGTTGCCAGCAGGTAGGCAACTGGATAACCCAGAATCAGGGTCATCAAGGTGATGACGCCGCTCAGATACAGAGTTCGAAGGAACAACTTGAGATAGATTCGCTTTTTCTCATCCTGAAATTCGACATCACCGCTTGGTGTTACCTGAAGATCCAGTGCGGCCCAAAAGTATCCTGCGGTAAAAGTCGGACTGAAAGTCTTGATCAGCTGCCAGGTCGTCAATTGACCCCATTTCTTATCGACCTTGATGACGGCGTCCTTGTAGGGACCTCCTTCTTCAAGTTTCGGTATTCGTCTTTGTGATTTTCTGAACAGACTGGACATCCCGGGCTGTTCATAATTCAGTCGTTTTCCGACGCGGGTGATCACACGGTCCGGTGCGCCGGCCTTGATATCCATCACGAGCGCCTCGAAAACGTTCTCACCGGGCAGCTCTCCGGACGTCGCATCCCAGTTTTCAAGTTCGGCAGCTGTTTTGGGCAGGTAGGATGAAACAATCGGATCTTCCACACCGCGTAACAGCATGTCGCCAATCGGAATGACAAACGTCAGGGTGATGAATACCAGCAATGGCGCGACCAACAGCATTGACTTGATCTTGTCCCGGCGTAGCGCTCGGGCCAAGCTGACTTTCAACGGCGTGCCGTCAACCGTCGTAAGTGGAGCGTCTGCAGTTGTGGCCATACGATAGGGGATGTTGTGGCAGTTAATGCATTAGGGGGTGCGAGCAGTCAGGGTGATGCAGACGATCAATGTGTCATCTGCATCACTTTTCCTAACTTACCCGTAAACGATTACTGCTCGATCCAGGCAGCGAACTGTTCATTCAGGTCATCCTGATTGTCAGCCCACCACTCATAGTTGAACAGCAAGGTTGTTTTCGCATTGTTCGGATCGGTCGGCATGTGTGGTGCCATGTCGATTCCGAGCGTCGCATGTTTTCCGACCAACGGGGCGGAGGATGCTCGTGCAGGTCCATACGAAATAAATTTTGCCTGATCGGCAAGGCGTTGGGTGTCAGTCGCGAACCTCAACAGTTCTACAACCTTATCGCGGTGTGGTGCACCTTTCGGAATCACCCAACCGTCAATATCGAACACCTGCCAGTCCCACATCATGGCAATCGGCTGCTTTTCTTCTTCAATGGCTGAAAAAAGACGGCCATTGTAAGCCGAGGCCATGACAACTTCGCCGTCGGCCAGCAACTGTGTAGGTTGCGCTCCGCGAGTCCACCACACGACCTGATCCTTGATGGTTTCCAGTTTCGCAAATGCTTGTGCGACACCTTCCGGTGTGTCAAGTACGTCGTAAACGGAATCCGCAGAGACGCCATCCGCGAGCAATGCCCACTCGACGTTGTTGATCGGCTTTTTCTCCAGCGCACGTTTGCCCGGATTCTTGCCCATATCAAACACATCGGCGATAGATGTCGGCGCGGTCTGAACCAGATCGGTTCTGTAACCGAAAGTGGTCGAGTATACGATCTGCGGAACAAAACATGGGGATACGATCATGGCGCCGAAGTCCTCGCTTGCCGGAGTTCCATCCGGTGCGGGTGAGAGCATGGCATCGTGATCGATCTCTTCGATGAGGCCTTCGTCGCAGAGCGAAATGGTATCAGCGGCAATCGCGTCAAGAAGAGACCATGTCACGTTACCGACTTCCTGCTGCGCTCTCAACTTGGCGACTCCTTCTGCTGCGCTGTCATCGTTGACGATGGTGACGCCAGGATTCGCTGCCATGAATGGATCATGGTAGGCTTTCTGTTGACTGGCCGAGTACGCTCCGCCCCACGAAACGACTACCAGTTCCTGAGCTTGGACAGCGGTCAGACCACTGGCTGCAAACAGTACACCAACAGCAGCAGAAATTAGACTCTTGGGTTTCATTAACATTCCTTAATCTCCATTTGTAGTAATAAATTGAGATGATTTATCTAAGTTTGATTTTTCAATCCGCCCTTATTGTAGTAAAAATTTCGAATACCGGTAAACAATTTGAAATTTCCAAGACAGCGTGTTCCCGACCCCCGAGATACAGCCAATTCGACGTATTGGTGAATTGGGAATGACTGCTTCAGATCGATTGACATCTCCTTCAGGTCAGTCTCGGTTTTCCCCTTTTTCAAGCACACCTCCTGCCCCATCACCTGACCTGAGGTCGCTTGGCGATACACACTCAGTTTTCAGTCACAATTCGCGTCCGGTTGCACGATGCCAAAAGGACTGCCATCAGCCGCTTCCACAATAGCGTGCGAACCGACGCCCGGTACAAAAAACGGCGCCCGCAATACGGATCCGCCTGCCTTGATGGTCATCTGACAGGCATTGTCGATATCGTCGACCGTGAAATAGGTAAACCAGTGATTGGGTGTATCTGCCGGTGCAGTCGTGCATGACATCGGTATCATGCCGGCCACCGGTGCGCCGTTCGATTTGAAGATCGTGTAATCCACTCCGCTCGGCATCGATATTGTCTCGAATTCCCAACCGAACATTTCCACATAGAAATTCCTGGATGTATCCACATCGCTTGAGACCAATTCTGTCCAATGGACCATACCGGGTGTAATCATCTCCTGCCTCCTGAGTATCGTGAAGATGGTTGCCAGATATCGAAATGATACAGCGGTCACCAATTATCTTTGGCGGCAAGATGTTCCTGAATGGACTGCGAGTGATCGGACAGGACTCTGGTTGCAACTTGTCCCAATCAGGCCGTGTCAACCACGAGCGGAATCCGATCCGACTCAGTCGCGCATCAGGCAATGCGGATTGAGTGCTGCAAAGAATCGAAAACATGACGTTGTTTTGTAAATTTTACGGTTCGAGTTCGTGTAAATTAACTGAAAAATTTCGTAACTGGAGTTGAGCCAAATGGGCAAAGTGAATAATCGTCAACACGGGGCAATGGAATTTTCCGAGCCGCCTGTTGATCTTGACAAGGTTCGTCGGTATCGCGTGAGCAGGGTACGCGAGCAACTGCAAAAGCTCGATCTTGCCGGGGCGCTGCTGTTTGATCAGTTGAATACCCGCTACGTCACAGATGCGACAAATATGCAGGTGTGGTGCGCCCACTACGAAGCGCGTTGCGTGTTCGTAGCGACCGAAGGCCCTGTGATCCTTTGGGACTTTGGTAACATGCCGCATCTTGCTGAGGACTTGCCGACGATCGATGAGTATCGGGTCATCACTCCGTTTTACTACTTTTCTGCTGGTCCCAGATGCCATGACAATGCGCGGAAATTTGTTCGGGAAATTACTGACCTGGTTGAGACCTACGGTGGTGGCAATCGCAGACTCGCGCTCGACAGGTGCAGTATTCTCGGAATTCAAGCGCTTCAGGAATCTGGAATTGATATCTACGAAGGGCAGGAAGTGATGGAAAATGCCCGTGTCATCAAATCTGATGAGGAACTCGCATTGATGCGTCAGTCAATCAAGGTGACTGAGATCGCGGTTGAGAACATGCGGCGCGCGATGGTCCCAGGTATAACTGAAAACGCACTTTGGTCGAAGTTGCACGAAACCAACGTCGCTCTGGGTGGTGAGTGGATAGAGACCAGATTGCTGTCATCCGGCCCCCGGACCAACCCATGGATGCGGGAATCTTCCATGAGAGTCATCGAGAAAGGCGACATGGTCAGCTTCGATACGGATTTGATCGGACCCTACGGTTATTGCTGTGACATGTCACGATCGTGGATTTGCGGAGATGTGAAACCCAGTCCCGAGCAGGCCCGCCTGTACCAGTTGGCCGCCGAACAGATACGGTTCAACACCGAGTTATTGAAACCTGGACTCGGCTTTGCCGAGTTTTCCCACAAAGCGTGGCCGATGCCGGAGGAATTTGTTGACGGACGATATGGCGTCATCGCACATGGTGTCGGTCTGGCTGACGAGTATCCGAGCATCAAGTATGCGATGGACTACGACAAGAAGGGCTATGACGGGGTTTTCGAACCCGGAATGACGCTGTGCGTCGAGTCTTATATCGGGTCAAAATATGGCGGAGAAGGTGTAAAACTCGAAGAGCAGGTCTTGATCACACAGACTGGCTGCGAAATGCTGACTTCGTATCCCCTGGAGGACTGGTAGCTCGCTCAAGCCAACATTCAGAAGTATCGATGTTTCATCACGTCATGGGTGAACTCGAACAAGGAGTCAAGAGCCGGTCCCAGTTCAGCAATTCTCAGGTCGGTTGTGGTGCCTCTGCAGAACCGTGCGTAGATTTGCATGAATATGATGCAGTGCTTGAAGGCGGTGAGTACGCGATAGTAGTGAATATCCGATAGATCCTGTCCGCTCATGGCGCCGTAGTAATCGGTGACCTCCTTGCGGTTCATCCATCCGGTAGATGTTGAAGTCGGCATCTGGCCCACCTTGTTGAGTGCCGGAGGATCGTTGGGCTCGACCCAGTAGCTGAGGAGAGTCGCAAAATCGAACAATGGGTCGCCGCGGGTGCACATGTCCCAGTCGAGCAAGGCGATCGGCGTCACAGGATCTTCGAGATCCAGCACAATATTGTTCAATTTGAAGTCGTTGTGCAACAACGTGAATCCGGCATCTGGAACCGGTTGCTGCCGGAGCCAACGGATGATGTCGCTGGCAGATTCCGGAGGCTTGCGATCTGTGTACACGTCCTGTGCAGCCACCGAATACCTCTTGATCCAGCCTTCGACCGCACGATTCAGAAATCCTTCCGGTCTGCCGAGATCGTCCAATCCGACCCGCGCCGGATCGACCGACTGGAATTTGCACAGGACCTCAACAATCATCTTGGACAACTGCCAGGTCCTGTCATGCAGCTCCGGTGGCAATTCCATGTGAATCACCGCTCCGGGCCTGTATTGCATGATCAGGAAAGGTGCGCCGAGCACCTTGACATCCTCACACAGCAGCAACGCCTTCGGCGCGAGCGGGAACTTCTGCCAAAGTCTGGAAGTCACGCGGAATTCCCGGACCATGTCGTTGGCTCCGGGCGGCAGAGGCCCCAGCGGCGGGCGACGCAGAACCTGAGGCTTGCCGTCGATTTCGATCAGAAAGTTCAGGTTTCCAAACCCGCCGACAAACTGTCTCGGCACCACGGCAGGATTGAATTGAAATCCCTGGGTTTCCAGATATTCCGCAAGTTTGTCCCAATCCTGCGGTTGCTGGTGTTCCGGTGCAAAGAACCTGTCGGTTGTAAGCTTCAATATTCCGTTGAATCCGTAATGAAGAATCCCTATTAAAATACAATTTCACACCTCAGTTCACGAAACAGAGCCACATCGATGATTCCAATAGCGGGTTATGCGGACCGTTGGTCTGTCGGCCAGGGCGAGACCATGCAATTCAAGGTCAGCAGCAGCTTCACCCAGCCGTATTCGGCTCGTATGGTGAGGATTGTCTGTGCCGATCCCAACCCGGATGGTCCCGGCATCCTGGAAGAGGACTATTCGTCGGTCTTTTCCGGACAGTTCCCATCAAGAATTCAGAATGTCCAGTTGGGCTCCTACGCTTCGGTGGATGCGGCACATCGCTTTGCGTCTCTCACGAAGTTTGCCGTGGTAGCGAATATCTGGCCAACCTTGCCCGAAGCCGGACCGCAGAGCATACTCAGTTTGCTGGATTCAGCCGGCTCACCGCTGATCGAGCTGGGTATCGGTCAGACGGGCAGATTGACCGCCTCGATCACCGGGCGCGGGGTCGACCGACAGGTGTTTGAAATGCCAGATTCGGAATTGGCGGGACGCCGGTGGTACACAGTCTGGTTGGGTGTGGATGTGGCAGATTGTCGTATTTCGCTCGACCGACAGGCACTCGAGGCGCAATTCGGGACCCACACTGAGCAAACCGAGGAATTCGAGTGTGCCGCGGTCCCGGATCTGACCGAAGTTGACCGATTGCTGATCGCAGCGTCGGGTGAGGGTGGATTGGATCGATTCTACAACGGGAAGATCGAAAAACCATGCGTTGTGAAAGTCATACCGGATTCTGAGAGCGATCTGAGTCATCTGTCTGGCGAGGCTGGAGTTGTTGGATTCTCCGCACAGGGAGACTTTCAGGGTGCCTATTACCGACGAAATTCGCAACTGCCCAGCGAATATGAATGGGTTTTTGAAGGCATAGATGACGAAATTCTGGGGGATTTCGGATTGAATGGTGGCGGCGCAGCGGGCTTTGAGCTGGATCGCGTGGATTATTCTCTGGGAACGTCGGACAACACAGTGGTGCTCGCAAGCTCAGAAACCTATCCTGATCACTTTGTGCTGGTGCCTGAGGAGATTCTGACCCACCTTTCAACGCGCGCCGGCGACCCGGTTTCCGAATTGATCCGATCCGATATGGTGCTTTTCGAGACCGGACAGGTCGGTTAGGTCTTTTCCGTCGGATCGATCACTTATTGTGGCAGCCTGCCTTGGAATGGTTTTGACAACAATATTTCCAGATTGACGGCTAATATTCTCAGTCGTTTTTTGAACGATAATGACTGACGGAAAATACTTCCCGCACAATCTTCTGACGGTTGGATACGTACTCGCATTTTGTTCGGCATTCGTGGATTTGAATTAAAATTTATTTCAGTCACGAAAGTGCGCAAGCCCTTGGTTGATCGAAATTTAATGGAATAGGCAAGGATATGGAACTTCAATACCCGAGAAATCTGATTGGATATGGTGCGGATCCACCACATCCCCGTTGGCCGCATGGTGCGCGAATCGCAGTGCAGATTGTGCTGAACTACGAAGAGGGTGGAGAAAATTGCATCCTGCATGGCGATGCGACCTCTGAAGCGTTTCTCTCTGAAATTGTCGGTGCCGACGCTCGCATGGGTGTACGTCACATGAGTATGGAATCCATCTACGAATACGGCTCCCGGGTCGGTGTATGGCGTTTGCGTCGCATATTCAGGGAGTATGAGGTACCGATCACTGTCTTCGCGGTGGGAATGGCCGTTGAGAGAAACCCGGGTGTCATCGAGGCACTGGCCGCAGATGGTCACGAAATATGCTGTCACGGATATCGCTGGATCGACTATCAGTATGTCAACGAGGATATAGAACGGGAGCATATCAGTCTTGCGATCACTGCGATCGAGAACGTTACCGGAAAACGTCCGGCGGGATGGTATACCGGCAGAACCAGTCCGAACACACGCCGACTGGTTGTCGAAAATGGTGGATTTCTCTACGATTCTGACGACTACAGTGATGACCTGCCGTATTGGGACCACCAATTCAGAACCTCGCATCTGATCATTCCATACACGTTGGATGCGAATGATATGCGTTTCGCGACGACGCAGGGATTCAATAGTGGAGATCAGTTCTTCTCATACCTGAAAGATACTTTTGACCTGCTCCATTCCGAGGGAAAGGAATCACCCAAGATGATGTCAGTCGGTTTGCATGCCCGATTGGCCGGACGTCCTGGAAGAGCGGCGAGTGTGGCACGATTCCTGGAATACATCACGTCGTTTGATGATGTGTGGATCTGTCGTCGAGTCGACATTGCAAATCATTGGATTGAGAATTTTCTCGAACCGGAACTTGCTGCAAGACTAGATGACTGACCGGCTGAATCTGCAACAGTTCGTCAACCTTGCGCAACCGGACCTGGGGGCGCAAGTCCTGTACGCAACAGATGATTTCTTTGCTGAGAAAGAAGGGTTGTTGAAACAGGAACCTCCGGTCTTTATTGAAGACAAGTTTACCGAACGCGGGAAGTGGATGGACGGCTGGGAGTCCCGAAGACGACGAACGCCCGGTCACGATTATTGCATCATTAGAATCTGTCGCGGCAGAATTTACGGTTTTGATGTTGATACGTCCCACTTTACCGGCAACTATCCCGAGCACGTCAGCATAGATGCCTGCGACTGCATGTCAGAACCCGACGATTCGACGGTCTGGGAAGAAGTCGTCCCGAAATCCTCTCTCGAAGGCGACTCAAGCAACGTGTTCATGGTGCGGTCAGAACAAAATTGGAATTACCTGCGATTGAACATATATCCCGATGGCGGAGTAGCCCGTCTGAGGGTTTACGGGGAGGTCCACAAAGTTTGGGACCTGGTCGGTGAGGACGAGGAGACAGACTTTGCATCGGTGCATAATGGCGGTGTTGCGGTCGCCTGCAGTGACATGCACTTCGGCAATATGTGGAACCTGCTTAAGCCGGGAAGGGCAATCAACATGGGTGATGGCTGGGAGACACGTCGGCGTCGAGGCGAGGGCTTTGATTGGGCGATCATCAAACTGGGCCATCCTGCAGTGGTCGGGCGCATTGAGGTCGACACATTACACTTCAAGGGTAACTATCCGGCCCGTTGTGCGGTGCGAGGAATATTCGCACCGGGCGCATCGCAAGAGTACCTGGCCAACAACTCCGACCATTGGATGACTCTGCTGCCGGATGCAGCGCTTCAGGCTGATAAAAGTCATGAATTCAAAAAAGATATCAAACAAACAGGTGATGTTACTCATCTGAAACTTGAGATTTATCCCGACGGCGGCGTTGGTCGTTTTCGGGCGTTTGGGACAAAGTCCATGTCCGGTTCAAGGGTATTGGTTCCACAACCACTGACAGCTGAGTCGTTCGAGGCGTACGGTGATGTGATTGAAACCACCGACCGCCCCTCGCGAGCGATCAATCATGGCTATGCAGATCGCTATGAGCATCTGGCCCACCTCGACATTACCGACGGCGGGCGGCCGGCATTGAGTATTTTCCGCGCAAAGCCGCTTCCCATGCCCTTGCGCATCAGTAAGATGGAGCGTCATCCGAACGCGAGTCAGGCGTTCATCCCGAGAGGTGCCGGTCGATTCCTGATTGCGGTTGCCAAGTCGTCTGATGACTTCGACCTGAATGAATTGAAGGTTTTTGTGACGAATGGACAACAAGGTGTCAATTACGCGAGAGGGGTATGGCATCATTTCTTGATGGTGCTCCGGGAAGAACAGGAGTTTGTCGTGATCGATCGATCTGACCCGGATGACAATACACAAGAAATTGAACTCGATTCTCCATACCCTATAATCGACGAATCCGCTTTGGAACAACTGGAACAGAGCTAAAGAACTTCAACCAGACATGCCAGGAGAAAGTTAATGCCCTATACAACCGATGACATTCGAAATGTGGCCCTGCTCGGACAGGCAGGCAGCGGCAAAACATTATTGAGCGAGGCATTGTTGCATGCCGCGAATGTCATTCCGAGCGCCGGTGAAATTGCCAGGAAGAACACGGTCAGTGACTGCGATGCACTGGAGAAGGAACATCAGCGCTCCCTAGTCTCGTCTGTGATGTCATTTGACTGCAAGGATAGGCGTGTGAACCTGATCGATACGCCCGGTTATTCCGATTTTATGGGCTCCGCACTGTCCTCGCTGTCTGCTGTTGAAACCGCTGTGATTGTGGTAAACGCGCAAAATGGAATTGAAACCATGACACGCAGAACAGTGGATCTGACCAGAGAATTGGGAATCTGCACTGCGATTGCGGTGAACAAGATTGATCTGCCCGATCAGGACCTGGAATCGATCTACAGTTCGCTTCAGGATGAGTTCGGAAGCGAATGTCTGGCCGTCAATCTTCCTTCTGACAGCGGTGCCTCGGTCGTTGGATGTCTGTTCAAATCTGATGGCTCGCCGGATTTCTCCTCCATAGATGATGCGCATATTGCGATTGCGGATCAGATTGTGGAAGTGGACGAAGATCTGATGGAACAATACCTGGAAGATGGGGAATTGCCGGACAATCTCATCGCTCCGGTATTCAAGCAAGCCATGCGGGAAGGTCATCTGATACCGGTCATTTTTACGTCTGCGCAGACGGGCGCGGGCATTGGGGAGTTGCTCGACCTGATCGACGGGTTGCTCCCGAACCCAAACGAGGGCAAAACCGCCGAACTCACAATTTCGGATGATGCAACTGAAACTGTGAGAGAACTGAAACCTGATTCAGGTGAGGATGTTGTCGCACATGCATTCAAGATTGCATTCGATCCCTTCGTCGGCAAGGTTGGCAATATTCGGGTATTTGAGGGCACACTGAAAAAGGATGCTTCATTATTCATTGGTGACGCCAGAAAACCCGTTCGTATCAGCAACCTGTTTTCAATGCTGGGCAAAGTCCATACTGACGTCTCGGAAGCAGTGGCTGGCGACATTGTCGGGCTGGCGAAAATTGACGAGATCGAACACGACAGCGTTCTGCTTGCATCCAGTTCTGACTCGCCGGTCAGCCTGAGGACGGCGAAACTGCCAACGCCGATGGTCGGACTTGCAATCTCGTCTGCAAACCGCGGTGACGAACAGAAAGTCGCAGAAGCCCTGCAGAAAATTGCGGCTGAGGATCCGTGTATCAATCTGGAACGTAATCCGGCAGCCAATGAAACCGTACTACGCGGCCTTGGCGACCTGCATTTGAGAATCGCACTTGAGCGATTGGATACGATCTACAACGTATCGGTCACGACTTCGGTGCCGACGATTCCCTATAAGGAAACGGTGAGCAAGATTTCAGAAGGGCATTGCCGGCACAAGAAACAGACTGGCGGTGCCGGTCAGTTCGGTGAGGTTTTCCTGCGTGTGGAACCGATGCCGCGCGGCAAGGGCTTTGAGTTTGTCGACAATGTTGTCGGTGGCGTGATTCCGTCCCAGTTCATCCCTGCGGTTGAGAAGGGTGTCAAACAGGTGTTGGAAAATGGCGCCATCGCCGGGTTCCCCTTGCAGGATATCCGGGTAGTGGTTCATGACGGCAAGTATCATTCTGTAGATTCGAAGGAGGTGGCGTTTGTCACCGCAGGAAAAAAAGCGTTCATCGACGCAGTTTCCAAAGCCAGTCCGATTGTCCTCGAACCCATTGCCGATGTATCGATTACCGCACCCAGCTCCAACATGGGAGACATCGCTGGCGAACTGTCATCGCGGCGGGGCCGTATCAGCGATACGGATTCTCTGGCCAACAGCGCGGTCAGGATTACAGGCTCCGCACCGTTGGCGGAGATGTCCGATTTCCAGTCAAGACTGAATGCGATTACCGGTGGCGAAGGCGCGTTTGTCCTGGAGTTCGGAACTTATGAGCCCGCACCGATGGAGATTCAGAAGCGACTGCAGGCACAATTCATTCAGCCCGACGAGGACTGACAGGGCACGGAGGCCAATGTTATGAACGCGACAGGACAGCCTGAAGCAGACAAGTGTCCAATCACTGGCAAGACCATGCCGCAGCCGGAGCCCAAGCAGCTCGCGGAAGGTGAGCAAAGAACACTGGTACTGACGGGTGCAAGTCAGGGTATCGGACACGCGACCGCCAAGCTTTTCGAGGAGAAGGGCTGGCGCGTCATCACCTGTTCCAGACGCGCCTTTTCTACCGAGTGCCCGTGGCAGGCTGGCGAAGAGGATCATATTCAGATCGATCTCGGAGACCCCGATCATCGTTCGATCGGGCTGGCGGAACTAAAAAAGAGGCTTTCCGGCGGGGCATTGCATGCCTTGGTGAACAACGCAGGCATCTCTCCGAAAAACGGGACCGGTGGACGCCTGGGACCGGCTGACACCGGCATGGCCACCTGGCGACTTGTATTCGAGGTGAATTTCTTCGCTCCGATCGTGCTTGCGAGAGGATTGATGGATGAATTGACAAAAGGGCGAGGGTCGGTCGTCAACGTCACTTCGATCGCAGGCAGCCGGGTTCATCCATTTGCCGGAACTGCTTATGCGACCTCGAAAGCCGCACTCGCTGCGTTGACTCGAGAGATGGCCTGGGACTTTGGTGCGCGGGGAATTCGCGTCAACGCGATTGCTCCAGGGGAAATCGATACGCCCATTCTTTCGCCGGGCACCAGTGATCTGGTCGAGTCAATTCCGTTGCATCGACTGGGTACGCCGGAGGAGGTCGCGCAGACCATCTACTTCCTATGCGCGGAGCAATCGAGTTACGTAACCGGGTCGGAAGTCCACATCAACGGCGGTGAGCATCTGTAGTTCAGATCTCACGGATCTGCAAGCTCCTGAATATCACCTGCCCGCCGGCGCAGGTCTGAATCAGCGTCCAGCAGTCAATAGACGAACTGTATCAAGAACTCCCTGATCCCGCCGGTGTAAGTCTCACCACTGTCGAGATAGCCGTAGTTGTGATCGCCTGAAATTGTCAGGAGTGCCTTTTCGGATGTTGCTGCTGCGTAGAGCCTTTGCGCATGTGTGTAGGGAATCAATTCATCCTCTGGACTGTGTATGAAAAGAGTCGGAGATTTTACCTGCGAGATTCGGGACAGGTTGTCGTAGTGAAATCGGAGCAGGATTCCGGTCGGCAGCCATCGATAGTAGATTCTGGCCAGATCTGCAAGGGACGTGAACCCTGATTCCATGATCAACGCTGCCGGGTCGTATTCGGAGGCAGTCCAGCTGGCCATTGCAGTGCCCAGTGATCTGCCGAATACGATTATGTTGTCCGGGGAGGTCTGCCGGACTTCTGTCAGATATTCCCATGCCAGCCGGACATCATCGTACATAGCACGCTCGGTAAGTTTTCCTGTACTGGCACCGTACCCCCTGTAGTCGTAAATGAAAACAGCGTGCCCAAGTTGATGGAAAAACTCGATGGAATCGAGCATATAGGACATATTGCCGGCATTGCCACTGAAGAGAAGAACGGTATACTTCGAATCCGGAGTGTCAATGAGCCAGCCGTTCAACGCGGCATCGCCGGCGGGTTGTCTCAACACGACAGATTCATATGGAATCGCCCTGTCTTCCGGCGTTTGGGCATAGGCGGTGAAGGGAATGTGAATCAGGCGCTTTTGGTAGAAGAAAACACTCATTGCGAGCAGCAGGTAAACACATGCCAAACCAGCTACGAACGTAAGAAAAACCTTCAGCATCTGTTTTCTCTTCTATTCACTGTGCACTATGATCCGAATCGGACTTGCCCAAAAGTTCCGGCGTCCAGACAGTTTACATTGCAGCGACTAACCTTGTGTTGTCATTGTAGTTGCTAAAATTCGAATAAGCTGACCAATACAACCTCCCTGGCCAATGGTGATCAGCTGACGCAGCCATCTGATTGGACATAACCACCCCCGTACGGTCCACCATGGTTTCAATTCCCAAGGTGCTGGGATTCAACGGTGTGTTCGCCCAATCCAGTCCGAAGGTTGTGTTATCGTACGGTGGCCCCCATCCCTCGTCAGCTGACTATTGTCTTTCCTAATTACCATCAATTATAAGCGGAACTTGTGGTATAATTATATCGACATAAAT
>JAPPIB010000017.1 GCA_028820695.1 Acidiferrobacterales bacterium
GTTCAATGATTTTATTTGGCGTGCTGACGCACATCAAATAAAAGCCTATACATTAAGTACATGGCATCAAAACCGGTGAGCAGCATGTCGACGACAATGGTGATGTCAATCTTCTCAGCTCCCTTGTTTGGTAGGTCACGGTTGGGGAGCTTCTGGTCCTTGATGCGCTGCTGGATATCCTGGTAGTAGAGGTCGAAGTTGTTGAGATCGTGGTTCGTCCCATACTGGTCATTGTAGTCAGAAATGATGGCCTTGAGTGCGGCCTTCTTCTCCTCGGGGTCGTGCTGGTTGTCTTCTTTTTCCTGGGGAAGATCTTCCTGGATCTGCTGAACATCCTTGTTGCCCTCCGCCGGAGGCGAGAAGACAGCAGCGATCTTCAGGGGCACGAACTCGCCATTGGCAGCCTGACGCTCCACCTGTATCTTCTTGAAGACCCCATAATATTCGATAGCATCGTTGATCGAAGCTGTCGCGAGTAGTGCGTTGAAGTGTCGGTTTCCTGTTGCGGCATCATGTTTGTCAAGAATGGCCTCGACAACCGCCTGCTTGGTAAGCGTCTGTCCCGGCTTGGGAGCAGGGATGTCTTTTGGCTTGTAGTAGTCGACGTGGAATCGAAGGACGTTTTGGTCTTCGATCGCATGGGTGATAGTATAGGCGTGGAGTTGTTGTTGGAAAAGATCCTCGGTCGTTCGCAGTGTAGCGGTATCCCCCTTGACCTGTTTGGTGGTCGCGTTGTCCTCAAAGATCGGGGTGCCGGTAAAACCGAAAAGCTGAGAGTTCGGAAAAAACTCCTTGATTGCTTTGTGATTCCCGCCGAACTGCGAGCGGTGGCACTCGTCGAAGATGAAAACCATTCGCTTGTCGCGAAGTTGCTCAAGCCGCTGCTTGAACGTTGACTGTCCTCGTGCGGCATTGTGCTTGTTGCGCTTGCTGTTTTCGTCAAGCGCGAGACCGAGCTTCTGAATAGTCGTGACGATGACCTTGTCTGCATAATCGTCGGACAGAAGGCGGCGAACAAGCGTTGCGGTGTTGGTGTTTTCCTCAACGCAGTTCTTCTGGAACCGATTGAACTCATCGCGGGTCTGGCGGTCGAGGTCCTTGCGGTCAACGACGAACAGGCACTTGTGAATGCTTTCGTTGGTTTTAAGTAGCGTCGAGGCCTTGAAGGAGGTTAGCGTCTTGCCGGAACCGGTCGTGTGCCAGATATAGCCGTTGCCGTAGTTCTGGTCGATGCAATCGACAATCGTCTTGACCGCGTAGATCTGGTATGGGCGCATTATCAGGAGCTTCTGTTCGCTCGCAATGAGGACCATGTATTTACTGATCATGTGACCCAGCGTGCACTTGGCAAGAAACTTGTCGGCAAAGTCGTCGAGGTAGGCGATCTTGGTGTTGTCCTCGGCCGCGAACCGGTAGACTGGAAGGAACTGCTCATCTGCGTCAAAGGTGAAGTGTTTCGCATTGTTGTTGGTGAAGTACAGTGTGTCCGTCCGATTGCTGACGATGAAAAGCTGCATGAAGCACAGCAACGTTCGGGTGTAACCGTTTCCGGGGTCGCTTTTGTACCGGACGATTTGCTCCATTGCCCGCCGTGGGTTGATCCCGAGCGCCTTGAGTTCAATCTGGACCACGGGGATGCCGTTGATCAGAATTATCACATCGTAGCGGTGATAGCTGTGGTCCGTATTGATACGAAGCTGATTGACGACCTCAAACGTGTTCTTGCACCAGTCCTTAATATTGACCAGAGTGTAGTTGAGTGGTGTGCCGTCGTCACGGGTGAACGCTTCTCGATTTCGAAGGGCACGAGCGGCCTTAAACACGTCGGGCGTGACGATCTCCTCGAGGAGCCGCTGAAACTCGCCGTCGGTGAGTGTTACACGATTGAGAGCTTCGAACTTTTCCCTGAAGTTCGCTTCAAGCGTGGTTCGGTCGCGGATGTCAGAGCGAATATCGTACTTGAGCTCCCGCAACTTTTCAACGAAGACCTCTTCAAGATGGCACTCCAGTGTGTTCATTGACATTGAGAGGACTCAGTCCTTTTAGCGTCTGCCGAACGAGCCCGGTGGTGTCGTGTTGAATATGAATCCGACCCGAGAGCGGCTTTGAAACTGAGAATTTCGGTGACAATACTGTTACAGGTGGTCTGATTCATTATGCTGGCGATGTAGGTAGCGGGTAACGGTCTCAAACTCCCCACTTTAGGGTGAATTATCGACTAGTCGCTATTGTAGATTAAACCCTCCTAATTATATTTTTTGGTAACTACTTACCCCCTCAATTTTACACCTCCTGAGGGATAGGCTTTTCGAGCAGTTTGATCGGTACTGCAGGCGTTTCCGATCAATCCCCACCACTAAATTTATTTCTTTGTCATGACATGTCAAGTTATATCAATGTCTATGGCTGATTTGATCCAGATGTCTTGCCATCCTAAATCGTTGGACACGAAGTGAAGTTATCTGAGCAATGGTGGTCGGACTCAGGCCAGACGAGTTTAACTTTGTTCATCAGCCAAGGAAAAAACTGCATGAATACTCTTCAATTGATCAAGCAGTACTTTTTCAACCCATCTCGGATTATCGCGAACAATTTAAGAAAGTGTCGACCGGCCACCGCGTACAAATTTGGATCCGCCCGGACACGCAGCCGCATTGTGGCTAGGATCTGACTTAAGTCCCTTATAATTGAATCGTTGAATTTCCCCCTCCAGCGAAGAAGTCAATCCGAGGTTCGGGGGTAATTTTTGCGAAACAGATCTTCGAACCCATCCATCGATGACTGAAAACAAAGACAAACTCTGGGGCGGACGATTCACCCAACAAACTGACCGTGTTGTGGAGCAATTCACCTCCTCAGTCGCCTTTGACAAGCGGTTGTATCGTCACGATATTGCCGGCTCGATCGCGCACGCGAGAATGCTGCACAAGGTTGGTGTTCTAACACAGGCAGAATTCGACGCCATCACCGAAGGACTGCAACAGATTCACTCACGGATAGAATCAGGGAGCTTTGACTGGGCAACCGAGCTGGAAGATGTTCACATGAACATTGAACAGCGATTGACTGATCTTATCGGTGAAGCGGGCAAGAAACTGCATACCGGCCGATCCCGAAATGATCAGGTCGCGACCGACCTCAGGCTGTATGCACGAGAGGCCACCGATGGAATCATCCATGAACTTCATGCATTCCAGAGTACGCTTTTAGACCTCGCTGACGCTGAGGCAGGTACAGTTCTGCCCGGCTATACACATCTTCAGATCGCACAGCCGATTACCTACGGACATCACCTGATGGCGTGGTTCGAGATGCTCGACCGCGATCGACAGCGATTTATCGGCTCAAGAATGAGAGTCAACCAATCACCTTTGGGGGCAGCCGCCCTGGCTGGAACCAACTTCCCCATTGATCGCGAGATGACGGCGAGTGAACTCGGTTTTGATGGCGTCATGTCGAATTCAATCGATGCGGTTTCCGACCGGGATTTTGCAATGGAAATCGCAGCCAATGCAGCGATCGCCATGGTGCATCTGTCACGGATCGGGGAAGAACTCGTCATCTGGAATTCAGCAGCCTATCGATTTATTGTCATCAACGATTCCTACGCAACGGGATCCAGCATCATGCCGCAGAAGAAAAATCCGGACATCGCGGAACTTGTTCGAGGAAAAAGTGCGCGAACCGCCGGCAATCTGCAGGCTTTGCTGATGCTCATGAAAGCCCAGCCGCTGGCGTACAATCGAGACAATCAGGAAGACAAGGAAGCACTTTTTGATTCGCTTGACACCGTCAGCGCGAGCATCAAGATCATGCATGACATGATCCGGAATATCAGCCCTGACCGTGAACGAATGCGTCTCGCCGCAACGGAGGGTTTCGCCACCGCGACAGATCTGGCGGATTATCTGGTCGTGCGCGGCGTATCATTTCGAGACGCCCACGAAGTCGTCGGCAGGATTGTACGACTCTGTCTGGAAAATAACTGCAGTCTTGAGGAACTGTCGCTGGCGGACCTGCAACGATATCATCCCTCAATTGACAAGGATGTTCATGACATACTGACTCCGGAATCGTCAGTCAGGATGAAGAACCATGTCGGTGGAACCGCACCTGAGCAGGTGCTTGCCGCGGTCCACGATGGACGTCGAAGATTGGCCGAGACTTGACCGGCCACAGACCAAAATACATCGTCACCATGAAAAAAACGCTGATTATCACGGTCTTCACACTCCTTTCGGTATTGATGCTGACTTCCTGTGGGAAAAAGGGAGATCTCGTACGACCGGTCGCTATGGAACCGGAAGTGCACATCGTGAAGAGCGCAACACTCACCCGACAATAGATGCACGGATTTTCGTACCGCGGGAATCTTCTCCACGCTGAGGATATTCCCCTGACCGAGATCGCTGAACGATTCGGTACCCCTTGCTATGTCTATTCACATACGGCGCTGTCAGATAACTGGCAGGCGTTCAGCAAGGGTTTTGCCGGGCGGAATGCGACAATCTGCTACTCGGTCAAGTCCAACTCGAATCTTGCCGTTCTGTCAGCATTGGCACAACTAGGCTCGGGATTTGACATTGTTTCCGGTGGCGAACTGCAAAGAGTGCTGAAGGCCGGGGGACGCGCGGGAAAGACAGTATTTTCAGGGGTCGGCAAATCAGAGGACGAGATTCGGCTGGCTTTGGAAGCGGGAGTCTGGTCGCTGAACCTGGAATCAGAGGCTGAATTCGAGAGAATTGAGAAAGTTGCCGGGCAACTCGGTACAGTCGCACCCATCAGCATTCGCGTCAATCCGGATGTTGATGCTGTCACCCATCCGCATATATCCACCGGAATGCGGGAAGCCAAGTTCGGCATTCCGATCAGCGACGCCATACGGATCTATCGGCAGGCCTGCGCCCGCGACTGCTTTAGAACGGTCGGCATTGCAGTTCATATCGGTTCGCAGATCACGTCGATGGGACCGATACTCGACGCGCTGGAGCGTGTGATCGATCTTGCCGAGCAACTTCACAAAGACGGTGTACCAATCGAGCATCTGGATCTTGGAGGCGGGCTCGGCATCCAGTATCGGGATGAGCAGCCTCCTCAAATCAATGAATACTGCAGCGAGATCATCAGGTTGTTCGAACGTCGCGGTTGCGAGCTGAAGATCGCAATCGAGCCCGGACGCGCAATTGCGGCATCCGCCGGGATCTTTCTGACGACTGTTGAGTTCATCAAGAACGCCGAAGCGAAGAACTTCGCAATTGTAGACGGTGCGATGAACGACCTGATTCGGCCGGTCCTGTATGATGCATGGATGGACATTGTACCGGTCCGGCTCGGCAATGGGACCGACGAGGCAATCTATGACGTGGTCGGCCCGGTCTGTGAATCAGGAGATTTTCTGGGTAAAGACCGTTCGCTCGCTATTCGGGAAGGTGATCTCGTTGCGGTACGAGATGCCGGTGCCTATGGTGCGGTCATGTCGTCGAACTATAACACGCGTCCCCGTCCGCCTGAGATCATGGTCAGCGGCAACAGGTCGGATCAGGTCAGGGCAAGGGAGTCGATCGATCAGATGTTCGACCTTGAGTCAATCCCTGAACGCTATCGCAACTGACGGCTTGGTCAGCTGACTTCCCTCGCCATTGCGTAGAACTCGAAATTGGGTTGCATTGAAAGAAAGTTCGCCAATCGATTGCTCAGTGCGAAAAGTGCCGTGATCGCAGCAACATCCCAGATATCCTCATCACTGAACCCGGCATCCCGCATCGCCTGAAAGTCAGACTCATCGACAGCCCAGGACTCGTTGCAGACCTTGACAGCAAAGGCCAGCATTGTTTTCTGACGCGGTGTGATATCGGCCTTGCGGTAATTCACCGCAACCTGATCCGCAACCAGGGGGTGCTTGGCGCGAATCCTGAGGATCGCGCCGTGGGTCACCACGCAATACTGGCAATTGTTCTCACCTGACGTCGCCACAACGATCATCTCCCGTTCCGCCTTGGTCAGCCCGCCGGGTTTTTCCATCAGCGCATCGTGATAGGCGAAAAACGCCCGAAACTCATCCGGGCGATGTGCGAGCGCCAGAAAGACATTCGGAACAAACCCGGCTTTTTCCTGCACCTGGACAATCCGCTCCCGAATATCTTCGGGAACATCATTGAGGTCTGGAACAGGATACCTGCCCGGAGAACTTTCCATCATAAAGCACCCTCCGGCGCGTATCGGTCTTGCATCTCGGAAGCGATGCGCCGGGACCTGGTACTATTCGTAATATCCCGGCACGAAAGTCTGATCCGTCAGTGGCGGTCGAATGTAACCTTCGCTATCGCTCCTCTCAGGCAACTCAATGGGTTCCGGTGTAAGATCTTCGTACGGAATCACACTGAGCAGGTGGCGGATGCAATTGAGCCGCGCCAGCCGTTTCTCGTCGGCGTTTACCACGTACCACGGAGCCTGCTTGATATCCGTGTGGGCAAACATCTGGTCCTTGGCCCTGGAGTAATCCATCCACCGGGTTCTCGATTCGAGATCCATCGGTGACAGTTTCCAGCGTTTGTGCGGTTCGAGCAATCTGCTCTGAAAGCGCTTTTCCTGCTCGTCGTCGGAGACCGAGAACCAATACTTGACCAGAATGATACCGGAGCGAACCAGCATCCGCTCAAATTCCGGACAACTGCGCATGAATTCCCGATATTCCTCGTCGTCGCAGAATCCCATCACTCTTTCAACGCCCGCGCGGTTGTACCAACTGCGGTCAAACAGCACCATTTCGCCGGCGGCCGGCAGATGGGCGCAATATCGCTGGAAGTACCACTGTGTTTTCTCACGTTCGGTCGGAGCCGGCAGTGCGGTCACGCGACAGATTCTCGGGCTCAAATGCTGGGTGATTCGCTTGATGACACCGCCCTTGCCCGCAGCATCACGTCCCTCAAATATCACAACAACTTTCAGCCCCTTTTCCTTGACCCATTCCTGGAGCTTGACCAATTCAAGCTGCAGTCGGAACAGTTCGTTTTCAAATACTGACTTCTTGATTCGCTTCTTTTCTTTGTTTTCAGAGTTCATGACCTCGTCCTATGCTACGCTCATATAATGATTAAACAGTATACCAATTTGATCCTCGTGAACAACACTATCAGTTGCCTCAGGTTCAGGAATTGCACATACCTGTCATGTGAATCGGGATTGATCGGTTTTCAACGGGAATATCAACAAGAACCTGCTGAACCCGATCACTTCCAAGACAGCCCATTGCATCCTTAATACCTTGCGGTGCGGCGACTTGCTTCCTAACTGCGCATCCGCAAACCCTGCGGGTCCACCAACGGCTCGGTGACCAGTTTCGCTGACTTCGGTTTGCCGATTATCTCGATGGTGAACTCACCCGCGTCAAGCCGCTCTGGCGGTACGTAGCCCAAGGCAATACTGACGCCAACTGTATGACCGAATGCGCCTGAACTGACGATTCCCACCACGTCACCATCACACAGTATCGGCTCACCACCGACGGCATCCTGCTCGTCAACGTCAACCGAAAAACACGACAACAGCCATTTTGGCGTCTTGTTGGCGGCCTTGATGAGAAAGTCGCGTCCTACAAAATCTTCCTTGTCCAGTTTGACGAAACGATCCAACCTGGCTTCATAGGGGTTGTACTCGGTTGTATATTCGCGCCCCCAACTTCCGAAACTCTTCTCGAGCCGCAGTGTAAGCAATGCCCGTGATCCGAGCTGCTGCATTCCGAAACGTTCACCTCGATCGAGTACGAATTGCAAAACCTCCGTCTGGTGCTCGGCTGGAAAGTAGAATTCATAGCCGAGCTCGCCGGTGAACGCAACTCTCAGCACCCACGCCTTTGTTGAAGCGATGGTCATCTCCCGAATCGCCATGAATCGCTGGGCATCATGGGAGAAGTCCTCGCCGGTCAGCGATTCCATCAGTTCCCGGGACCGGGGCCCGGAAACCGACATCCCCACCCAGTCGACACTCCGGCTGGTGATGCTGACACCGCGTGCGAACGCATGCTTTTTGAACCAACGCCAATGGTTGTTCTCGGCGACGCCGCCGCCGATCAGCAGAAACTTTTCCTGTTCGAGTCGTGCGATTGTGAAGTCTGCGACTATGCCACCCCGTTCGTGGATCATCGGTATCAGGGCCATTCGGTTCAATGACGGCAGTCGGTTCGTAGTCAGGCCATCCAGCCACTCGGCCGCCCGCGGCCCCTCAATAATGAATTTCGCATAGGCGGATGTATCCAAAAGCCCGACATTGGAGCGGACGTTTTGACATTCCCGGCCGACATGCTCAAACGACTCCGTGCGCCGGAACGAAAAGTTCTCGACCGGCTCAACCCCAGGCGGTGCAAACCACATGGGCACTTCCCACCCGAACTGCGCGCCAAAATATGCACCCATGTTCTTTTGGTCTTCCCACACCGCACGGGTCCGAAGCGGACGGCCGGCTGTTCTCTCCTCGTAGGGAAAGAAAATTCGGAATCGGGTCTGATAGTTATCCGCAGTTGTCGCCAGGACATATTCGTCTGTCACCCAGTCTCCGAATCGCGCAACATCAATCGGCCACAGATCGAGACTCGGCTGTCCATCCAGGATCCATTGCGCCATCATCAGTCCCAGTCCGCCACCGATGCTGAAGCCGGGAATGAGACCTCCGATCAGGAAGTAGTTGGATAGCTGGGGGACTGCGCCGAATAACGGGAGCAGGTCGGGTGTCCAGATCATCGGACCGTTCACCACCCGCTTGATGCCAGCGGGTTCCAGGCACGGCATCCGATGCATCGCGCGCTCGACATTGTCCAATACCCGTTCGAGATCGTCGGGAAGCAGCTCGTGACCGAAGTCAAGAGGGGTTCCGTCTACCGCCCAATGCCTCCCGCCTTTCTCATAGGCTCCAACGAGAAGGCCCTTGCCTTCCTGACGCATGTAGTATTCACCGTCATTGTCATGCACGAGAGGAATCTCCCTGTCCAAGGCCTCGATTTCCGGAATGTTCTCAGTGACAAAATACTGATGCTCCATCGTCATCAACGGCAATTTGAGACCTGCAAGCTGCCCGACCTCGCGTCCCCACAAGCCCGCACAGTTCACCAGGCAGCGCGACTCAACGGTGCCTTGGGGAGTCTCCACAATCCATCCACCGTTCGGTTGCTGTCTGGTCGCGGTGACCGGACAATTGCGGTAGATGGTCGCGCCGCCCTTGCGTGCGCCTGCGGCGTACGCGTTGGTCACGCCACTGGGATCGATATGGGCCTCGTTCGGCTCGAACATCGCACTGTAGACTCCGTCGAGATTGATCAGCGGATTCATTTCCAGCACGTCGTCGAACGAAATCATGTCGAATTCCAGACCAAGATATTTCGCTTTCGATGCCTGGATCCGAATCTGATCGTGACGTTCCTGGGTGGTGGCAAGATAAAGGCCGCCGACCTTGTGAACACCACACGACTGACCGGTCTCCTCTTCGAGTTCGGGATACAGCTTGATGGTGTAGTAATGAAGTTTGGACAGGTTGGCGTTGTCTTGCAGAACGTGAGTATTTCCTGCAGCATGCCAGGTCGAGCCGGATGTCAGTTCGGAACGTTCCAGCAATACGACATCCCGACATCCCCGCTTGGCCAGATGATAAGCGACGCTGCAGCCGGCAACACCGCCGCCGATGATGACCACTTCGGCAGTTTTCTTCAAATTCATAGAACCTCAAATAACGTGCCTCGGCACTCGGTCGGTTTTCAGTCGAGTCGGGACATGGTCAGTGACCGGTCCTGATTCGATATATGCCAGCCAGTCAGACGGCGCACACAGCTGGATTGAAAACGCCGATTATAATAGTGGCGGTCAGAAATCCCCTGATTTTTACAGCCATAATTTTTTCTACGCTGAAGTCATATCTAGCGAAGAAATGACAATGAGTATTGCGTCACACTTCGCGGCCGGCGACATTACGGAAAATTGGAGGTTAGTATCGATGCTTCGACTCATACCTTGAAATTATCTGGCGCGTTATCGCACATCAAATCTATACCTTATTCATTAGACATACCGTTTTTGCTCCATTCACATTACAAGAATCTGAGATATCTAAAGATCGTTTAGTCGTATATGTCCTTGGAGTCTAGATAATTGGGAACTGCTGATTGTTGAGGTTCGGGTGGCTTTATTGTGCTTGTACTAGGCAGAGTGAAATCAGGGCCTTCTCCAAATGGAACAGAAAGTCCATATGCGATTGCGAATCGATGAAACAATTGTCTTGGCACTCCATTCAATTCGAAATCTGATGGATAAGGTACTTCTTGCAATTCGTAAGGTGGAACTTTGATACTGTAATGGCCAAATTCGGTATGAGTGCTACGGATTGCATCCTTATACCACTCTGAACCCACTCCACCACCACCGATGAAAACTATCAAACGATTCTCTTTCGATTGGATGTGCCCTAAATCCCTGAGACGGTCCTTACGGTTAAATTCAGAGATCACATGACCAACAATTCGTTGTACACCTAGTCTTTTTTCGTCTAGAAGATCTCGGGTTCAGCTCTAGTACATTTAATTTGACACCGAGGTCTGATGCTGTTTCTAAAGATAGAATTTGTTCAACCTTATCTGCTTCCTCACCGAACGAACTAACGACAGCAGAAACCCCTAGCTCATCCAATTTTCCAGAATAGAAGTTAACACTTTTTTCACCATGTCGAGCGTAATAATTAAATGACACACCGTCTACAGTACCTCCACCGATATCGAAATACATATAGACACCTTCCTGTGCTTCACGAGAAATTACAAAAGATTGCAGTGCAGCTGAAAGTTCTGGTATTGCGTGGCAATCTGTAATTTCAGTCACAATCGTACAAGTGTCACTTTCATATCGCTCTTTAGCGGTACGAAAGTCGCTCGGAAGATCGCCTCTCTCCGCCCAACTCCAACCAACAGGGAAGACTTCTTCGAACACTTTGATATTATCGGAGTCATAGTGTTCTACCGGAACACCCACATTTGCGGACCAACGGACATCTCTTTCATGTAGCAAATCTTTACGGTTTATTTTGATCCATTCTTTCGCTTTCAATATAACTTTTGCCAAAAACCAGCTGGAAAGTGCACGAACAGCTTCGTCGTCGTCAAGGCTTACACCCTGCCATCGCAGATGTTCGTCTCCAATCGATGAAAACCCAGCTAATTTCATTTTCAGATACTTGTAGTCAATACAATCCTTTTCATCGTATTCTCCACATAAGTAAAGTGCTCCGTCGGAGCAGATCGTCACTATAGAGGCGATCATCCCATCTTCTATCGCATCTCCACCGAAATTTACGACTTCGCTTTGCTCTGTACCAGAGTTCCTAAAACACACTTTCGTGAATCTCGTGCCAAAATCTATTCCGAGATTGAGTTCCAGAATTGGACGATGTTCATTTTCTAGGCTCGGAGTTTCATCTATACGATCAGGTGGAGGTGATTCCAACGCAGATGATTGATCTATGTCAGGAATTCTAGTTTTTTTCTTTCGAAACAATTGAAAAAAAGTTCGTAGATTCATTTTTTGGGCCGCTACCTATGGAGGTGATTCCACGTCGATGATCCTATATTACCCTGATGAAGCCTACCGCCATCTGCTCCAGACTCGAGTCGAGTTTACGCTTCTCGGATATTTTCTTTAGTTTAAGTGCGAACTGATCCTCCTCTCTCTTCAGTAGACCTTCAGTCGCTGGAATCATATTTATTTTTCCTTGGTTTCGATATCGAGAGATTCGCTCTCGAAGTTCCATTACGCGCCTATTTTTGTAGTTTGTGGCACTAGTTTCCTGCTGATCGCAACGAGTCTTGTTTTGAGTTTCAACTGCTTGGCACTTCTTTCCAAAAAATTCGTCGAGTTCGGCATCGCAGGCTTCAACTTTAGACTTCAGGATATCCAAATTGCCGACTAATTTCGCAGCATTGTGTAACGTCTTTCCATACCTGGAAGCAAGGGTTACAATCTCTTCTGAAAGTTGCTCATCCAGAAACTCGTTTGAATCTATTCTCATAGCCTTGAATGACAGCTGATGCTCTTTACGGAGTCCGTCGAACGACCACTTTTGTATTGCGTAAACATAGTCACCTGGATGAAATCGAGAACTTCCGGAATCGACACTAACTGACGAAACTTGGTGCAATGATTGATTCTGACTTTCGTATTCGCGCCGAATCCACTGGATCAAAGGGTGTGTCGGTTCAATCAGTTCCTCCATAGGACTATTTCTTTTTGTCTGTCGAGGATCAAAATTACAAGGAATTGCTATGCTAGATTTATGAAGTATTGTTCGCGTAGCTGGTTTGTAATCTGATATGAAACAATGTAGTTGTACTCTGGCATCGCGAGACAATAGGATTCTTGCAACTGAATTCTTATTCCGGTCTAATTCGACTATGGTTCCCGGATACTTTCGCGCAAAAAAATCACTAACCAAAGAAAGTAATTCATCCGTACTTAACCATCGTCCCAAATTCCGACTAGATTGGATTTGCTCATAGATGTAATCTGAGAATCCCAACAGGTTAACAGCCTCATCCTCAATTTTTTGTTGATTCTTTCGTTGAATAATGATTGCATCTTCGGCTTGTTTAGCGATACTTAAACGAGTCTCTTCATCAAGTTTTGGATCCAGTAGCTTCTCCAATAACTGGTACGTTTGGATACCTAGAATATGTTCCAGATCTCCGATGCTTTCTCTGAATAGTTCGATACGATCATAGAGCCGCATGAGTATTCTGTCTTCGATGGTTTCCTCAACGACAAAATTAATTATTGAAATTCTCTCCGCTTTCTGCCCGAGTCTGTCCAATCTACCAATACGCTGCTCAACACGCATTGGATTCCATGGCAAATCGTAATTAACTATAAACCGACAAAATTGCAAATCAATTCCCTCACTGCCTACTTCTGAAGACAGCAAAACGGACGGACCATCCTTGCGTCCGAAAGCTTCGATGCGCTCAAAACTTAGGTTCCCCATCCCACCCAAAATCAAGGCTGTTTCAATGCCATCCTCGTCTAACCGGCGTTGCAAATACTCAAGAGTTCTACGAAAATAAGCGAATATTACGAACTTTTCTGATTTGTTCTCGCGCAATTGATCTGAAAGAAATAACTTTAATTTTCGATATTTAGTATGAGGCATTTTCGTTAACTGAAAACCGTTGGTATGACTCGCGATCGCAAGGGGG
>JAPPIB010000018.1 GCA_028820695.1 Acidiferrobacterales bacterium
ATACCGGCAGGGCTTTTCTTGTTTTTGACTTGTCTAAAGAGATTTCAGGGTTGCAGGCATATCTGTCGGGGATTCCGCACCAGTGGTATGATGTCAGCGAGATTGATCGTTTTGAGGCGCACTATGCGGGCATGCTGTATCTGGCGTTGCGTTCAGTCGAGGTGGATCTCCGGGTGGATGATGTATCGAGCCATGGCCGTTCGGACATGACGGTGCTGCATGCCGGTCAGGTGTTTGTGCTGGAGTTCAAGATGGCTGGTGACGGTGGTGATTCCGAAGGGATCATGGCGGAGGCGATGGATCAGTTGCGCGGGCGCGGGTATGCGGACAAGTACCGCGACCGCGATGAGCCGATTCATCTGGTAGGGCTGGTGTTCGGCCGCTTGGAGCGAACCCTGCTCGGCATCAGGGCTGAGCGGGCGTGAGTTCCAAAGTGGAGGAATTGATCGGAATTTCTGATCAGGCCAATTGCTTATTTCTGTGCCTTACCTTGGTATGTGCTCATTCATAGCGGCAACCAGCTTACATCTGCACCAGCCCTTGTCCGATGTTTGTCAATGGCAGTATCCCCTATATAATCACTTTCCATGAGATTCTTCAACACCGCCGGACCGATCAAGCACGAAAAGAATTACTTCATACCTCCGCTGGAGCGTATTGATAGTCCGGGAGTCATGCAACTGATTGAGCAGGAGCACTATTTCGTCCTGCACGCCCCTCGCCAGACCGGCAAAACCTCAACGCTGATCACGTTGCGAGATGAACTGAACTCGACCGGACGGTACCGCGCTGCCTATATTAACGTTGAGCCCGCCCAGGTCGCGTACGAAGATATTAGATCTGGAATGCAGTCCGTCCTGGGCGCATTGAGTGCTGAAGCCGAGGACAGTTTGGATGATCCATTCATAAGTACCAGATGGCAGGAAATACTGAAGTCAGTTGGACCTCTTACGGCACTCATTGAGACTTTGAGATGCTGGTCGGCATCTGAGTCCCGGCCCTTGGTCTTGATGATTGATGAGATTGACGCATTGGGTGGTGACATGCTGATCTCGGTGCTTCGCCAGTTGCGAGCCGGGTTTCCGCAGCGTCCCGGGAACTTTCCGCAGAGTGTGATCTTGTGTGGCGTGCGCGATGTGCGCGACTATCGGATCCGTTCGAGCCGGGATAATGAGATCATCACCGGCGGCAGTGCGTTCAACATCAAGGCGGAGTCATTGCGGCTTGGAGATTTCGATCAGTCACAGACCAGATCGCTGCTGTTGCAACATACCGGGGAGACCGGACAGTGCTGGAGCAATGACGCTCTTGATGAGGTATGGGAGTCGACCCGGGGTCAGCCGTGGCTGGTGAATGCCCTGGCGCATGAGGCCTGCCGGAGGGTCGGTGACCGCAATCGTCCGATCGGGCATGATGACATCATTGAGTCCAGGGAGGTATTGATCCGTCGTCGGGACACTCATCTTGACCAGTTGGCGGACAAGTTGCGCGAGAGGCGGGTGAGGCGGGTGATCGGGCCGATTGTGACCGGTGAGGCGGAGGCGGAGGCGTTCAGGAGCGATGATGTGCAGTATGTGCGCGATCTGGGCCTGATTCGGCGAGGCAGTCCGATCCGTATCGCCAATCCGATCTACCGCGAAGTCATCCCGCGCGAGCTGATCACCTCGACCGACGAGATCATCCCCCATCAGTCTGCGTGGTTCGTGGACGATGGGATGCTGGTGATGGATCGGCTGCTGGAGTCATTCCAGGAGTTTTTCCGCGAGCATTCGGAGCACTGGGTGCAAAGGTTCGACTACCGGAAGGCTGGACCTCAGCTCTTGCTGCAGGCTTTCTTGCAGCGCATTGTCAACTCGGGCGGACGGATCGAGAGGGAGTATGGCGTCGGACGCGGTCGCACTGACCTTCTTGTCGTATGGCAGGCGCACAAGGCGAGGCAGAAGGTGGTCATCGAGTGCAAGCTACGACGCAACGGGCTGGACCGGGTGATTGCCGACGGTCTGGTCCAGATCGGTGAATACATGGACCGTTGTGGAACCGATGAGGGCCATCTGGTGATATTCGACCGGTCTGATGACCGTTCCTGGGATGAGAAGGTGTTCCGGCACGACGAGATGGATGGAAACAGGTCTGTCACGGTGTGGGGAATGTAAAAAAACAAAGGCTTTCCAGCACATCGGGCATGTCCACGGAAGATAAACAGGAGCCGGACCTATCAATCACTTGGACAACTCACGCCCATGGAAAACAATTATCTGAAGTTCAATCAATCCCTACTCTCTGCCTGCCTGCATTCCCATATGTCGTAAGCGAGGACACAAACTTGGCTGTGGCAAAGGTAAGATATTACAATATCTACACCGAGATTTCGTATTGCATTCACACTTCCTGTTCCATCATAGGGACTTCAACATTATTACACGCAGTCTGCAGACGCAGTCCGTTATGCAAACACTGTTGTTGCGTCAAGCAAGATAGTCATTTCAATACTGGGGTAATCCGTTATATCTGACACTTCGAAAATAGACGCTGGGATATGGCTGATATAGCAGACAGGACAAACCAAAGTGAGTTGAGTGCGTTGGATTCGAAGATTGATCGCCGTAACACATCTTCAGAAGTATTTTTTCGTATTGTTGCTCGTGGAGCAGGTCCGAAACCCGATGCCAGTGACACTTGGGGAATACGAGAACAATCAGCAATGAATGACTGCAGACATCGAAACTGGCAATTTCATGATTCACGTGGGCTGAAAGTCGATTTCCATGCCCGTCCGTCGGCCTCTCTTGACACCAGTTCGTGGCAATCGGCGAAAGACAAGAAGAACAAACTGACACAAGAAAAATCGAAACTCAAGTATATGGAACCCGCATTCGACTGCGTTGCAGTTTCTGACCGTAACACTGGAGAGTGGATCGACAAGCTAAAGGGTACCCATGAAGAACCGAGGCAACAGGCAGAAGAGACAGCGTCTTCAGATCGTTTCAGGGAGTCAGCACTGTTTTCTGGTGTGGAATATTTCGTCAATGGCGAGTTTCATTTTCTCGGAGGATTTGATTCTGTAAATCATGCTTGCACGTTTAGCGACCTTCTTGCGTTAAGTCATGGACCAACTGTACCTGATCATCCAGAAGACAATTTGGACAATCACAGCACTTCTGATTTGATCGTCCATCAAATCCAAGAGTGCATGCTGTAGCATATGTGACATGTTCGCAACACGCAATGAGTTACTCGAAAAGATCGAACTCGGGGAGGATAACTTCCTGGAACTGAAGGAAGTTCGCTTCGCTGGCGACAAGATACGAGGCCCGGCGCAAGACTCCATCGCCGATGAGCTCGCAGCCTTTGCCAACTCACGCGGCGGCGTGCTCCTATTAGGGCTCCATGACGAGACTCGCGAGGTGCTTGGAATCCCGGTAGAGAAGCTGAACGCGGTGGAAACATTGGTTAGACAAGCGTGTGAGGATTCCCTTAAACCACCTGTAGTCGCCATAATCGAACGCATCAGATTACCGGATCGTATCGGGAACGAAAGACCAGTGTTGCGAGTGGACGTTCCCTCCAGTCTGTTTATTCATCAGAGTCCCGGAGGGTATTTTCATCGTATCGGTTCATCAAAGCGACCAATTCCCCCTGATCAATTGGGACGATTATTCCAGCACCGCAGCCACGCCAGACTTATAAGGTTTGACGAAACACCTGTTTCGACTGCAACACTTGGTGATTTGAGTGAAGAGCTTTGGCAGCGCTTTTTCACATCGCGTACCACCGACACAACGGAGCAGTTTCTTTCCAAGATAGGCATGGCCTCGCAGGATGATGCCGGAACCTGGCGCCCCACAGTAGCTGGTGTTTTGCTGGCCTCCAAACGACCTCAGCAGTTTCTTCCAGGCGCATTCATCCAGGCAGTCGCGTACCATGGGACTGAGATATCCACAGGGTCGGAGAGACCGTATCAGCGTGATGCCCGGGATATTACCGGACCGTTGGACCAACAAATCATTGAAACTTGTGAGTTTGTTCGAAAGAACATGCGTGTGGCAGCGAGAAAGGTTTCAGGCGGACGCGAGGATATTCCGCAATACGCCATGCTTGCCGTGTTCGAGGCTGTTACCAATTCGGTAGCCCATCGGGACTATTCCATGTCAGGCAGCAAGATACGGCTTCGCATGTTCGATGATCGAATTGAGTTGCACACCCCTGGGCTTTTGGCAAACACGATGACTCCGGAAAGCATGCCGCACCGACAGGCGTCCAGAAACGAGGCCATCACTAGTCAACTGGCACGCTGCCCGGTTGGGCGGGGTGATTTGGTCGGACATCGCACTCACATCATGGACACACGGGGAGAGGGAGTGCCGATCATTCTCGCCGAAAGTGCGAAGCTGTCCGGGAAATTGCCGGAATATCGTTTGATTGACGAATCAGAGTTACTACTCACTATCTATGCCGCTTCCGGTACTTGACAATACAAGTATTGATTGGCGAATTCGTGAATTGAATAATCGAGAAATAGCTACGCTGTCAGATTCCCATGTAGACTTTCCACCCAAACCTCTCAAGGTTGCGATGGAACTTCCTGGCGGCGCACGCTTTTTTCGTTGCGCGTTGCAGGTCTATCCCTTTGAATACTCAACCCGGCATGGAAAACAAACCGCTTTCAACTCTGAAGCTGAATGCAACAGAGCTATCATACAAAGGTGCCGGGATTGGAAATTGAAGTGAAGTCTTTGTTGACTACATATGAAACCACTGCAGAATTTACCGAGATTCCGGTCAATGTCGCGATATTTTGAAGTGACACTTTAAATCCCATAGCAAGACCACAAAACGCCTAGAAATTACGTTCATGCGCACGCGATTCCGGTTGAATTGGGGAGCATGAGTCGGAAGTAACAGGCTGATTCGATTGACTTATGCGTGACAGTCGATTGCCGGTGCGATACAACTGTGCATACCCTCAGTTGTACTTGCGGAGGC
>JAPPIB010000019.1 GCA_028820695.1 Acidiferrobacterales bacterium
ATCGTACCCACATTCACATGCGGCTTCGTCCGCTCGAACTTTTCCTTTGCCACTTTAATTCACTCGTCCAAAACAATAAACAATCAAAATCCTGATCAGCTCGCCAACTTCAGCGTAACACCTGCGTCTCTCGCCGATACCGGCATATAAGCGTCGAACTCCATCGAATAGGTCGCACGCCCCGACGTCAGTGAGCGAAGCGACGACACATAACCGAACATCTCAACCAGCGGAACACGCACCTTGATGACTTTTCCACTGCTGACATCCTCGACCTGGTCAATGATGCCCTTGCGCGAATTCAGGTCACCTGTGACCGAACCGAGATATTCCATAGGCGTTACCACCTCGACCGACATGAACGGCTGCAGCAGTTGCGGGCGGGCCCGCGCCGCACCATCCCGGAATGCCTGGGTGGCGGCAATCCTGAATGCCTGTTCCGAGGAATCGACATCATGGAATGACCCATCATAGAGGGTTGCCCTGACGTCAACCACCGGATAGCCGGCCAGAACGCCCGATCCCATGGCATCCTCAATGCCCTTCCTGACTGCAGGAATATATTCTTTCGGAATGGCTCCGCCGACAATCTTGTCAACAAACTCAAACCCGCCGCCACGCGGCAACGGCTCGAACTTGATCAAAACGTGTGCGAATTGTCCCTTGCCACCCGTCTGGCGTACGTGCCGGGTCTCCTGATCGATACTGGTCGTGAGGGTCTCGCGATACGCAACCTGCGGCTGACCGATGTTCGCATCAACCTTGAACTCCCGACTCAGGCGATCAATGATGATCTCAAGGTGCAACTCACCCATACCGGAAATGATCGTCTGGCCTGATTCCGAATCGGTTCGAACCTTGAACGACGGATCTTCTTTCGACAGCTTGCCGAGTGCGATGGACAGCCGATCCTCGTCGGCCTTTGTTTTCGGTTCCACCGCCCGGGAGACGACGGGGTCGGGGAATTCCATGCGCTCAAGCGCGATCTCACCACCCATCTCGCAGATCGTATCGCCCGTTGTCACGTTCTTGAGTCCGACCGCGGCGGCAATATCCCCGGTTCGCACTTCCTTGATCTCAACACGATCATTGGCATGCATCTGCAATATTCGACCAATCCGCTCCTTGCGCCGATTGGACACATTAATCACTGTATCTCCCGATTTCAGCGTTCCGGAGTAGGCCCGAAAAAATACCAACTGACCCACAAATGGATCTGTCATGATCTTGAAAGCCAGCGCAGCAAACTTCTCATCGTCTCGCGGATCTCGTTTCTCGACATTCTCACTATCGGAACCGACGACCCCCTCCACCGGCGGCACCTCAGTCGGGTTTGGCAGGTAGTCGATCACGGCATCCAGCAACAGCTGAACACCCTTGTTCTTGAAGGCGGAACCACAAAATACGGGAACGATCCGGCTTTCGATGGTCAGCGTGCGAATTCCTTCCCGGATCTGGGATTCGGTCAGGGTTCCGGTATCCAGCCAGATGCCGGTCAGCTCGTCTGAAGCCTCAGCTGCGGTCTCGATGAGGAGTTCCCGCATCGACTGCGCCTGCTCGATCAGATGATCGGGGACATCCTCGACCTGGAAGCCCGCACCCAGGGTTGTATCATCCCAGTACCATGCTTTCATAGTGATCAGATCGACAATTCCGGAAAATTTCTCTTCCGCACCGATGGGCAACTGCATCGGTACTGATACGGCACCCAGAAACTTCTGAATCTGTCCGTTGACAATCTCGAAATCGGCACCTGCACGATCCATCTTGTTGATGAAAATCACCCGCGGCACACCATATCGGTCCGCCTGTCGCCATACTGTTTCGGTCTGAGGCTCCACGCCGCCGACCGCACACAGCACGGTGACCGCACCGTCCAGCACGCGCAAGGAGCGTTCAACCTCGATGGTAAAGTCAACGTGACCCGGCGTATCAATGATGTTGATCCGGTGCTGGCCCATATTTTCCCTTGCACCTTTCCAGAAACAGGTGGTGGCTGCAGATGTGATCGTGATCCCCCGCTCCTGTTCCTGCTCCATCCAGTCCATGACCGCATTGCCATCGTGCACCTCGCCAATCTTGTGGGAGATGCCCGCATAGAACAATATCCTTTCTGTCGTGGTCGTCTTACCGGCATCAATATGAGCCATGATGCCAATATTCCTGTATTGCTTGAGTGGCGTTTGCCGGGCCATCACTAGTGCCTTGTCCTGACTGTGCAATTAGATTTCAATATCTGAAATGGGAGAACGCCTTGTTCGCCTCCGCCATCTTGTGCGTGTTCTCGCACTTCTTGAACGCCTCACCAGTCTGCTTCGAAGCCTCGATCAGCTCCTCAGCCAACCGGATGGCCATAGACTTCTCCCGTCGTTTCCTGGCCGCCTCGATAATCCAGCGTATCGCCAGCGCGTTACGGCGGGTCGGGCGAACCTCGATCGGCACCTGATAGGTGGCGCCTCCGACGCGGCGGCTTTTCACCTCCACGGTAGGACGCACATTCTCCAGCGCTTCCTCGAATACTTCCAGCGGTTCGCCGGCATTCTTGTCCCGGATGATGTCGAGCGCGTTGTACAGTATCTTCTCAGCAACTGACTTCTTCCCGTCAAGCATCAGCGCATTGACGAACTTGGCGACCGTGACCTCGTGGTATTTCGGGTCCGGCATGATCTTCCGTTTTGGTACCAGCCTACGTCTTGGCATGTTGTCTGTCTTCCAATCTGAATATCGTTCTAAGCAAACCTGGTGCGGCTATATCGTCCATTCACTTCGGACGCTTGGCACCGTATTTCGAGCGTCCCTGCCTGCGCTGCTCAACACCCGACGCGTCCAGCGCACCCCGAACCGTATGGTAGCGAACGCCGGGCAGGTCCTTGACGCGGCCTCCGCGGATCAGAACCACCGAATGTTCCTGCAGATTATGCCCCTCACCACCGATATAGGTTGTGACCTCATAACCATTGGTCAACCTCACCCGGGCAATTTTTCGAAGCGCGGAATTCGGTTTCTTCGGTGTCGTCGTATAGACACGGGTGCAAACACCCCGCTTTTGGGGACAGGCCTCCAATGCCGGTACGTTCGTCTTTTTCTTTTGCTGCTTTCTGGGCTTGTTAACCAGTTGATTGATTGTTGGCATATCAAAAAATTCGTCTAGATTTATATTGAATAAAAAGACAGACCGTGCCCGGTCTGTCTTTTTGCTTCACTGTTGTTCCGACAGTGAACCAATAACTGCTCAATATTAGCGTACTTTGACTAGAAATTCAATTATTCTCAAAAAATTTGGGTGAAATTTCCGGCACCGGCGCAATGCCCGATCGAATCGCTAACTTTTCGCCAGTCCCATACGAAAGACATCACTGACAGCCTTGTCGAAGTCTTCTGTCGACTCCAGGCCAGACTGTTCAATCAGGCCGTCGTCCTCGAACGTCTTGGTAAACTCTTCAGTCTGCCGTCTGACCAGCTCACGCTGCCGTCTGCGTTCCTGATGGTGGACCAATCCGGTCCCGGCAGGAATCAGACGCCCGACAATCACGTTTTCCTTCAAGCCGCGCAGACTATCCACCTTGCCACTGACTGATGCGTCAGTCAGCACACGAATTGTTTCCTGGAATGATGCGGCCGAAATGAACGATTCAGTGAGTAGTGAGGCCTTGGTAATCCCCAGCAGCACACGGACCGCTTTCGCTTCTTCCTGCTCGGGGTCGGCACCGTTTTCATTGGCAAGGCGAATCTGTTCGTTCACATCAAGAAAACGGGATCGCTCCACAATCTCACCCGGCAGGAACTTGGTGGATCCCGGGGATTCAATCCTGACTTTTCGCAGCATCTGCCGGACAATCACCTCGATGTGCTTGTCGTTGATCGTGACGCCCTGGAGGCGATAGACTTCCTGAACCTCATGCACGATATATTGGGTCAGTTCCTCAACCCCCTTGAGTTCCAGGATGTCGGCGGACACAGGTGCGCCTTCCACGATCTGTTCCCCGCGTTCAACCGTCTCGCCGTCAAATACCATCAATGAGCGGCCCTTGGCAATCAGCTCCTTGTGCTCTTCGCCCTCCGCATCCGTGATCACCAATCGAATCTTGCCCTTGGTCTCCTCGCCGAAACTGACCACACCGGAGTATTTCGCATACAGCGCAGGATCTTTCGGACGACGTGCCTCAAACAACTCAGCGACTCTCGGCAGACCACCTGTAATATCCCGGGTTGAGTCATACTCGTGTGGAATTCTCGCCAGCACATCACCAACCGAAACGACCGTGTCGTTCTGCACCAATATCTGTGCGCCCGGCTGGAGCAGGTAACGGACCTCGCGGTTGGTATTCGGCAACATGAGCGTCTCTTCCTTGTCGTTGACCAGCCTGATTGCGGGGCGGTTCTCGATTGTTGCCCCCTTGGACTCGAGCACTGTGTAGAACGGGTGCTTGCCGCTGATTGTCTCATCCTCGCTTTCCCTTGACTGTGAAACCGTCAGTCCATCAACAACATTGTCGAGTCTCACGATACCTTTAATTTCATTGATGATGGGATGGACATGCGGGTCCCATCTAGCGATCTCCTGATCCGGGACGATGGATTCGCCGTCCTTGACAAACAGTTCCGCACCGTACGGCACCTGATAACGTTCAGCAACGATCTTATTGCCGTCGAGAATCTTCACTTCGCCGGAACGGGTGTTCACGATATACGTACCGCGCGAGTTCTCAAGATACGATATGCGATCGAACTCCAGGGTGCCCTGGGTCTTTGCGATAATTCCGGTTGCTGTCTGCTCGCGTTCGGCGACACCACCCATGTGAAATGTCCGCATCGTCAACTGTGTGCCCGGCTCACCGATACTCTGTGCCGCAATGACACCGATTGCCTCGCCTCGGTTGACCAGGTGTCCGCGACCGAGATCGCGACCGTAACAGCTGCTGCAGATTCCGTATTTCGTCTCACACGTTACAGCAGAACGCACCTTGACCCGATGCACGCCATGCAGCTGGATCGACTTCGCGGTTTTTTCTGTAATCACCTCACCGGCCGGGACGATCACCTTGCCCGAACCCGGAGACTTGACATCCAGTGCGGTCACCCGTCCCAGTATCCTGCCGGACAGTGCGACAACGGTATCTCCGCCCTTGACCAGGGCCTCAAGCCACAAGCCTTTCGATGTTCCGCAGTCGCTTTCGGTAATGACAAGGTCCTGACAGACGTCGATCAGTCGCCTTGTGAGATAACCCGAATTCGCGGTTTTCAGCGCCGTATCCGCCAATCCCTTTCGAGCGCCGTGTGTTGATATGAAATACTGCAACACGTCGAGTCCCTCGCGAAAGTTTGCCTTGATCGGCGTCTCGATAATGGTTCCATCGGGTTTCGACATCAGGCCTCTCATCGCCGCCAATTGGCGAATCTGGGCGTGAGAACCCCGCGCACCCGAATCAGCCATCACATGAACTGGATTGAAAGAAGCCTGCTCCACCTCGTTTCCATCTTGGTCAGTAGTGGTTTCGACGCTCAGTTTTGCCATCATCGAACTGGCCACCTGGTCGCTGGCGCGTCCCCAGATGTCCACCACCTTGTTGTAACGCTCGCCATCGGTAAGGAATCCGGCAGCCGCCTGTCTCTGGACCGATTCGACCTCTCGGTCAGCCTCGTCCAGGATGGCTCGCTTGTCTTCGGGAATTTCGATATCGTTGACACAAATCGAAATGCCCCCCTTGGCGGCGTAGTCGAAACCGAGATACATCAGCTGGTCTGCCAAAACCACCGTCTCTTTCAGTCCGACGTGACGATAGCATTCGTTCACAATCTCTGAAATGGCACGCTTGTTCAGAACCCTGTTGATCAACTCAAATGACATTCCGTCGGGAACAACTTCAGACAGCAGCGCCCGGCCCACGGTGGTGTCGAACAGCTTCGCGCTTTCGCGCACTTCGCCCTTTTCCTTCAGCATTTCGGTAATCCGTACACGAATCTGCGCGTGGAGTGAGACCCCGCCGAGCTCGTAAGCCCGCCGAACTTCGGCGACATCCGAAAATATCTTACCCGAACCTTTCGCATTCGCCGCTTCCCGGGTCAGGTAATACAAACCCAGCACAATGTCCTGCGATGGCACAATGATGGGTTCCCCGTTCGCCGGTGACAGGATGTTGTTGGTTGACATCATCAGTGTTCGCGCCTCGACCTGCGACTCGATCGTCAGCGGCACGTGCACCGCCATCTGGTCGCCGTCGAAGTCCGCGTTGTAAGGGGTGCAAACCAGCGGATGCAGCTGAATTGCCTTGCCTTCAACCAGCATCGGCTCGAAAGCCTGGATGCCAAGACGGTGGAGTGTCGGTGCGCGGTTAAGCAGCACCGGATGTTCCCGAATCACTTCTTCCAGCACATCCCAGACTTCTGAGCTTTCCTGCTCGATCGTCTTTTTCGCACTCTTGATATTGAACCGATCCGGATAGCGCCTGATCAATTCGTAAACCACGAAAGGCTTGAACAGCTCCAGCGCCATGCGCTTGGGAATTCCGCACTGGTGCAGTTTCAGTGTCGGTCCCACCACAATGACAGAACGCCCCGAGTAGTCCACCCGCTTGCCGAGCAGATTCTGTCGGAACCTACCCTGCTTGCCCTTGATCATGTCCGCCAGGGACTTGAGCTTTTGCTTGTTGGCACCGGTAATCATCTTACCCCGACGACCATTGTCGAGCAACGCATCCACAGCTTCCTGCAACATGCGTTTTTCGTTTCTGACGATGATTTCAGGCGCATTCAGCTCAAGCAGACGCTTGAGACGATTGTTGCGATTGATGACACGTCGATAAAGATCGTTCAGGTCAGAGGTTGCAAAGCGGCCCGCATCCAAAGGAACCAGCGGTCTGAGTTCCGGCGGAAGAATCGGAAGAACCTCGAGAATCATCCATTCGGGCTTATTGCCCGACTCAAGAAACGATTCGATCAGTTTCAGACGCTTGGTCAGCTTCTTGATCTTGGTTTCAGAACGGGTATCCTCAAGATCCTCACGCAACAGGACGGCCTCCTCCTCAAAATCAATGATCTTGACGAGGTCCCTGATCGCCTCAGCGCCCATCCTGGCCTCAAATTCTCCTCCGTAGGATTCCATCAACTCGTAGTATTTCTCCTCGCTGAGGACATCACCCCGCTTCAGCGTCGTTTCATAGCCAGGCTCAATGACTACATAGGCTTCGAAATACATCACCTGCTCAATCTGCCGGACTGTCATATCGAGCAGTGTTCCCAGTCGGGACGGCAGACTTTTAAGAAACCAGATGTGGGCGACGGGACTGGCCAGATCAATGTGACCCATCCGCTCGCGTCGGACTTTCGACAGTGTCACCTCGACACCGCATTTCTCACAGACAACACCTTGGTGCTTGAGACGCTTGTACTTCCCACACTGACATTCATTGTCTTTGGTCGGTCCGAACAATTTGGCGCAGAACAGGCCGTCCCGTTCCGGCTTGAACGTACGGTAGTTGATCGTTTCCGGCTTTCGAACCTCTCCGAACGACCAGCTGCGAATTTTCTCAGGCGAGGCCAGTCCAATGCGGATCTCATCGAAATCCTCCATCTTTCCTGCTCGTCTCATCAGGTTGCCAATATCTTTCATTTGCTCACCTCGGAAATAGATTTTCCAACTCTGTATTCTGTCAGATCGACGACTTTGACGGTCGCATTTCCACATTCAATCCCAGCGATCGAATTTCCTTCACCAGCACATTGAATGATTCCGGAACATTTGCCTCCATGCGGTGACTGCCGCAGGTAATGTTCTCATAGATCTTCGCACGGCCGAACATGTCATCTGACTTGACTGTCAGCATCTCCTGCAATGTGTATGCGGCACCATAGGCCTCAAGCGCCCAGACCTCCATCTCACCGAAACGCTGACCGCCGCCCATGGCCTTCCCGCCCAGAGGCTGCTGCGTAATCAGGCTGTATGGCCCAGTCGAGCGCGCATGCATCTTGTCATCCACCAGGTGGGTGAGCTTGAGCATATACATGTAGCCGACTGTAATCGGGCGATCAAATGCCTCACCGGTACGTCCGTCGTACAGGATCGCCTGCCCACTTTCCGGCAGGCCGGCAATCTTCAGCATCTCCTTCACTTCCCGCTCGGTCGCCCCGTCAAAAACCGGAGTTGCGATCGGCAGCCCGTTCCTGAGATTGCCCGAAAGTTCCATGACCTGAGTCGCCGTCAGTTTGTTCATGAGAGTCTTCTCCGAATCGGAGTTGTAGAACGTTCTCAGATACTCCTTCATTGCGGGCGCTTTCGTACCCTTGTCGATCAGTTCTCCAATCTGCTTGCCGATTTCGCGGGACGCCCAGCCAAGATGGGTCTCCAGCACCTGACCGATATTCATCCGGGACGGAACACCGAGCGGGTTCAGGATGATGTCGACCGTGGTGCCATCTTCCAGATGCGGCATATCCTCGACGGGTACGATATTGGAGATCACGCCCTTGTTTCCATGACGCCCCGCCATCTTGTCACCTGGCTGAAGCCGACGCTTGACGGCAACGAACACTTTCACACGTTTCTGGACGCCTGGTTTCAGATCATCGCCTTCTTCAAGCTTGTCTTTCTTGTCCTTGAACTCCGAATCGTACTGTTCTTTTTTCTCGTCAATCTGCTGGCGGATCATCTCGAAGCGGTGGGCTACATCGTCATCCCGCACCCGAATCTTGAAATATTCAGAATCGGAAAGGTCCCCAAGATACTCCCGAGTGATGACATCACCCTTGCCCAGCTCTCCCGGACCGCCTTCAGCCACTTGGCCGATAAGCAATGCGTTGATTCGATCAAATGCCGCCTGCTTCTCGATTCTGAACTTCTCATTGAGATCCTTGCGGATTCGCTTGATCTCGGAATCGATGTTCTTCTCGGCCCGCGCATCACGTTCGATACCCTCCCGAGTGAACACCTGGACATCGATCACGGTTCCCGAAACTCCGGACGGCATTCTCAAGGAAGTGTCTTTTGTCTCGGATGCCTTCTCGCCGAAGATCGCAAACATCAGTTTCTGTTCCGGTGAAGGCTGGACATCGCCCTTCGGCGAAACTTTGCCGACCAGAATATCACCGGATTTGACTTCCGCTCCGGTTCGGATGATGCCGGAATCATCAAGCTGGGCAAGTGCCGACTCCCCGATATTCGGGATATCGCACGTGATTTCCTCCATGCCGAGCTTGGTGTCTCGGGCTTCGATGCTGTATTCCTCGATATGAACCGTGGTGTAGACCTCATCTTGCACCAGGCGCTCGGAAATGACGATCGAGTCCTCGAAGTTGTAACCGCTCCATGCCATGAAGGCCACCAGGATGTTACGTCCCAGTGCCAGTTCTCCCAGACTTGTCGCCGGCCCATCGGCGATGGTGTCACCCTTCTCGATGCGATCCTTGACATTGACCAGCGGTCGCTGGTTGATTGTGGTGCTCTGGTTTGACCGTCGATACTTGATCAGACTGTAGATATCCACCCCTGAATCCTGTTCGCCGATCTCGTGCTCATTCACCCGGATAACAATTCGGCTGGCGTCGACCGACTCAACAATTCCACCGCGTCGGGCAGTCACTGTCACACCGGATTCCACACCGACCGTGCGTTCTGTTCCGGTACCGATCAGCGGAGTTTCAGGCTGAATCGTCGGCACCGCCTGGCGTTGCATGTTGGATCCCATCAGTGCGCGGTTTGCATCGTCGTGCTCCAGGAATGGAATGCAGGCTGTGGCGATTGACACGATCTGCGCCGGCGCCACATCAACATAGTCGATATTGTCAGGGCGAGACAATGTGAACTCGTTACCCTTACGGCATGGAACGAGCTCCTCACTCGCTTCTCCATTGGATTCGCTCGACTTGGTTGTCGGCGCGATGAAAAACTCACCCTCCTCAATGGCGGACAGATAGTTCACATCCTTAGGCGACGTCGACTCCTTTCCGTTTCTGACCTTGCGGTACGGAGTTTCCAAAAATCCGTAGTCGTTGATCCGGGCATACATCGCGAGTGAGTTGATCAGTCCGATATTCGGTCCTTCCGGCGTCTCAATGGGACATACCCGGCCATAGTGTGTCGGATGGACATCACGCACCTCGAAGCCGGCCCGCTCCCTTGAAAGACCACCCGGGCCCAGCGCTGTCACCCTGCGCTTGTGTGTCACTTCAGACAATGGATTCGTCTGATCCATGAATTGCGACAGCTGACTGGAACGGAAGAATTCCCGCACCACCGCCGTAACCGGTTTCGCATTCACCAGATCTTGCGGAGTCAGTCCCTCCACATCCGGCTGACTCAGGCGCTCGCGCACCGCACGCTCGACCCGGCTCAGCCCCATCCTGAACTGATTTTCCACAAGCTCACCAACTGAACGCACGCGGCGATTTCCCAGATTGTCGATATCATCGACCTCATCCTTGCCATCTTTCAGGTCAATCAGCAGCTTGACAACATCAAGAATGTCGCGATTGTCCAGGACCTTGGCTCCGGTTTCGTCGGGACGTCTCAGCCGACGATTGAGCTTCATCCGCCCGACCGCGGAAAGGTTATACCTGCTCTCGGTGAAAAACAGATTGTTGAATAGAGCGTCTGCCGCCTCGATGGTGGGCGGATCGCCTGGCCGCATCATGCGATAGATTCGCTTTCGCGCCTCCTGCTCACTGATTCCGCTGTCGAGTCTCATTGTGTCCGAGATATACGATCCGCAATCCAGCTCGTTGGTGTAGATTGTCTGGAACTCGCTGATGCCGCCTGCCTTGAGAAACTGTACAAGTCTCCTGCCATCCTCAATGATCTCATTCGCTTGCAGAATTGATGAACCTTGCAGGAATCTCGGCGTCTTGCTCAGAATGGTTATCTGTGAGATGCCCGCCTCGCGCAGAGTCTTGAGCCTTTCACCTTCCGGATCAAAAATGTCTTCCGGCTGCATCAGCACTTCCCCGCTGGACGGATCGGCAACCGGCAGGCCTGCCGCACGATTTTCCAGATAGGATTCGGGAACCATCACTCGCTTGACCTTCGATGCTTTGAGCGCTTCTATCTCCTTGGCGGTTATTTCCACATTCTCAGCGACGATCTGCTCACCATCGAGACTGATCAGTGGAAATTCGAACGATGCCCCCTCAATGTTTTCCAAACGGTCAAGTACCATTGTGATCCGACCGTCCTTTCTCAGCATGAAAGTTTCGGTATCGGCACCGTCACCTTCGTAGTGGATGACTCTGGCAGAAACCCGGCCGTTGAGGAAGCTGGGCTCTACCTTCAAGCGTCGCAATTTCGCTGCAGCAAGTTTGCGAACATCCGCACGGTTGATGCGCTTTCCCTTCTCCACCAGGACTTTGTCGTTGCGATTCCTGATATCAAAATCCAGAGTCAATCCATGAAGCTTTTCAGGATCATCCAGCATCAAGGTGAGTGAACCGTCCTTGGCGATCCTGAACGTATCAAAGTCGAAAAACTCTTGCAGAATCTCCTCATCACTGTAGCCCATCGCCCTGAAGAGTACGCTCGCAGGCTCCTTCTTTCTGCGATCGATCCGCATGAAAAGCAAATCCTTGGTGTCAAACTCAAAATCGAGCCACGATCCCCAGTAGGGAATCACCCGACAGTTAAAAAGCAACTTGCCAGAGGAGTGGGACTTGCCCTTGTCATGATCGAAGAAAACTCCGGGTGAGCGGTGCAGCTGTGACACCACAACACGCTCAGTACCGTTGATGATGAACGAACCGCTCTCGGTCATGAGCGGAATCTCACCGATATAGACCGCAGCGCTCTCAATCACATCCTTGACGACCCGTTGCGCATCATCGGACTTGGTTGTTCCTCGCTCGAAATTGACCAGGTTGAGTGTTGCCTTGATGGGCGAGGTGTAGGTCAGACCACGCTGCCGGCATTCGACCTCGTCAAATTTGGGCTGCTCCAGCATGTACTTGATAAACCGAAGCTCTCCATCACCGCTGTGACTGGTGATGGGAAATGCGGAGTTGAAGGCGGCCTGCAGACCGACGTTCTCGCGCTCGTCGGGATCGACTTCCGCTTGCAGGAACCGCTGGTATGAACTTTTCTGGATTTCCAGAAGATAGGGAACAGGCAACACATCCTTGCGCTTGCCAAAGCTTTTTCGGATCCGTTTCTTTTCAGTAAAGCTGTATTTCATGTCAATGGGGGACCCACTCGGTCAGGTATGATTTGAACGTACATAAGCAGACGGGTTCCAGCCGCAATGGAACCGCGGGCAGGCAGATAGCCTGATATCGTCTGAAATTTGGAAATGCGAACGACGAGATCGACAAGCGATTACTTGATCTCAGCCGAGCCGCCGGCTTCCTCAATCTCTTTCTTGAGCGCTTCGGCGTCTTCTTTCGACATCCCTTCCATGATGGTTGCAGGAGCGCTGTCGGTCAATTCTTTGGATTCCTTCAAGCCCAGACCTGCGGCCGCGCGCACGACCTTGATGACTCCGACCTTCTTATCGCCGACTTCAGTCAGCACCACTGAGTATTCCGTCTGCTCCTCTTCAGTTTCCGCAGCGGAATCAGCAGCACCGCCCGCAGCGACAGGCATGGCTGCGACTGTCGCGGCCGCAGCCGAAACACCAAATTTCTCTTCCATCTCCTTGATCATCTCAGACAGATCAAGGACTGACATTTCTGAAATTGCGTCAATAATTTCTTGCCTCGACAAAGACATTAGAGGTTCCCCCGTAGCGTGAGTTGATGTGATTCAGTAAATAAGTGTTCAAATCGCGGATGGTTCATACCATCAGCTGCTCGATTCGGACTCGGAAGACTCTTCCGAATCCCTGACTGCTGCCAGCACGCGCACGAATCCACTCGGAATCTCGTTGAGTGTGCTGACAAACTTCTGTATTGGCGCCGCCATCGTACCCATCAATCTGGCCAAAAGCTCATCCCGGCCGGGCAGCTTCGCGATCTGCTCCAATTGTTCGGCCGATATCAGCTGACCGTTCATGGCACCGGTCTGAATCCTGAACTGCGTGTTCTTGGCGGCAAATTCAGACAGGGTTTTTGCCACTGCAACCGGATCATCGGCAACCGCAAGTGCCAATGGCCCGTTGAAATGCTCCTTGAGACACTCGAAATCGGTGTCATCAACCGCGCGCCGGGCCAAGGTGTTCTTCACCACCTGGATGCGTACATTGGCTTCGCGCGCCTCGCGTCGCAATACACCCATCCCGGCCACATCAACGCCACGGTATTCGGACAGCACCGCCAGCTTTGCGGACTCAAGATCCTTATGCACCGCATCTACAATCTGATGCTTTCGTTCAAGATTCTCGTTCATATGCAATACCGCTGAAAAAAATCAATCTGCCAGTTCGAATTCATTAGGTTCTCGCCAGTTCGGTGGCGTCCACACGGACTCCGGGGCCCATCGTAGTCGACAAAGACACCTTCCTGAAGTACTGGCCCTTGGCCGCCGGTGGCTGAGCCCGCTTCAGCGCCCGCAGCAGCTCGTGAAAATTCTCGGTCAGCGCCTGTTCGTCAAATGAGGCCTTGCCGATTCCACAGTGAACAATGCCGGCCCGATCGATCCTGAAGTTCACCTTGCCGGCCTTGGCTTCCTTGACTGCCTCTGCAATATCAGTTCTGACCGTTCCGGTCTTGGGGTTGGGCATCAGGCCCTTGGGTCCCAGAATCCGGCCGACCGTTGCCACCGCCTTCATCGCATCCGGCTCCGCAATACACGAGTCGAACTCTATCTCACCCTTCTTGACAGACTCGACCAGATCCTCGAATCCAACAATATCCGCACCGGCCTCTTTTGCGGCTTCGGCATTGGTGCCGGTCGCAAAAACCGCCACCCGGGTTGTCTTTCCGATACCGCGCGGCAAAATGGCGGTTCCCCGGACATTCTGATCTGACTTGCGCGCATCGATGCCGAGTTGCACCGCGACCTCTACAGTCTCGTCAAATTTGGTCGAGGCGGTCTTCTTGACCAGCTCCATTGCCTCGTTCAAGGGGTAGAGTCGGGTACTGTCGACCTGCTCTTCAAGTTTCCTGAATCTTTTTCCTGCTTTCGACATTTCCGTCACTCCTCAACTTCCAGCCCCATGCTGACCGCTGTCCCAGCGATGATGCGTACGGCCTGGTCCATGTCATAACTGTTCAAATCCGGATTCTTGACCGTGACAATCTCCTCCAGCTGGGCACGGGTCACCTTGCCAACCTTCTCCCGATTCGGCTCTGCACTGCCTTTGTCAACACCCGCTGCCTTTTTCAGAAGATACGAAGCGGGCGGCGTCTTGGTCTCAAAACTGAAGGATCGATCGGCATAGACCGTGATTACGACCGGAATCGGCATCCCATTTTCCATCGACTGCGTCTTGGCGTTGAATGCCTTGCAGAATTCCATAATGTTCAGCCCATGCTGGCCCAGAGCCGGGCCGACCGGCGGGCCTGGCACCGCTTCCTTGGCCGGTACCTGCAGCTTGATATAGGCGGTTATCTTCTTTGCCATCGTATTGCCTTACAGTTGGTTGGATCAGCTCTTCGTGACCTGACTGAAATCCAGTTCTACCGGTGTCGAACGACCGAATATGGTGACTGAGACACGAAGTTTGCTCTTTTCATAATTCACATCCTCAACAGTGCCGTTGAACTCCTCGAACGGTCCGTCAATGACCCGCACCAGTTCGCCGGGCGCGAAGTAAAACTTCGGCCGCGGATTGTTCACCCCCGCCTCGACCTGCTCGATGATCGAATTTGCCTCGTGCTGTGAGATCGCGGTTGGCTCCTTGCCGCCGATGAAACTGCAAATGTGCGGAATGCTGTTGACCAGGTGCCAGGTCTCGGGTGTCATATCCATGTTGATGAAGACGTAGCCTGGATAGAAATTGCGCTCGGTAGTGCGGCGCTGTCCGCTTCTCATTTCGACAACTTCCTCTGTCGGCACCAGGATATCACCGAAGTAGTCGTCGAACTGCTCGCGCGCAATGTATTCCTCCAGCGACCTCCGCACGCGTTTCTCATGTCCCGAATAGGTGTGAAGGACATACCAGCGTTTTCCGTCAGCATCGGATTGGGGTGTGTTCATATCCCTGGATTCATCGTCTGTCATTTTCAACCACCGATTTGCAGAAATAGATCGTAAATTACCCAGAATGAGATCGTGTCCAGCATCCACAGAAACAGCCCGATCAGCACCACCATGATGATGACGATCAGCGTGCTCTGCACTGTGTCCTTGCGCCCCGGCCATACAATTTTCCGGAACTCGGACCTTGCACCCTTCGCAAATTCCCATGCCTGCTGCCCGGGTGATGACATCAGCGCCACTGCCGCAGCCGCAATGATGCTTCCTACCAGCAGTGCGACACGAACCAGTTCCGAAGCATCATCCAGAACATAAAACGCAGCGACACCGGCAACCAGTACGAATACGGCACCGATAAGCTTGACTTTGTCCACTACTTCTGACATGTCCGCGCTACCTGGTCAATCTGGCAGGCCAGGAGGGACTCGAACCCCCAACCTGCGGTTTTGGAGACCGCTGCTCTGCCAAATTGAGCTACTGGCCTTGGTTCAATCCCGACGAATTCCCGATCACTTGAGGATCTTGGTCACGACGCCGGCGCCGATGGTGCGTCCG
>JAPPIB010000020.1 GCA_028820695.1 Acidiferrobacterales bacterium
TTTGCCTTATCGGGTGCCGTCGGCTGCGGCATTCACTCGGTTCCGAGAGTCGCTGATGTACCTCCACCGCCCGCATTATGAATAACTTATAGTATGGTTTTGTACCATACGGATTCCAGATTCTCTCATTATTTTGTCTCCGTTGACTGACTCATGCGGATATTGCTGATCAACCCCAACACCAGTGAATTCGTAACTGATCGTGCGGTCGAGGCGGCGCGTAAAGTTGCTGCAGCCGATACGGTCGTCAAAGGGGTGACTGGCAGCTTCGGTGCACCGATCATCAACAGTGAGACGGATATGGTGGTTGGCGCGCACTCAGCGGTGGATCTCGCTGCTGTCCATGCCGCGGGGTTCGATGCGGTCGGACTTGCGGTATCGTTCGATACTGGACTTGCGGCTTTGCGCGAGATGCTGACAATTCCGGTCGCAGGCTTGGCGGAGAGCTCGATTCGACTCGCACTTGAGCACAGCAGGCGGATTGCATTGGTATCTTTCGGCGAGCGTACGCGGCCGCTGTACGAAAGACTGGCACTGCGATATATGCACCGGGATAATCTCGCCGGTGTGCGATGCATGGAAGCGCTCAGTGCCGCCGAGATGAATGATCCTGACTATCTGCAGGAAAGGATAGAACTGGAAGTTGAGAAGACCACACTTGTACTTGACTGCGATGCTGTTGTATTGCTGGCCACCGCATTCGCAGGTCTTTCTGACAGTGTGACGCACAAGGTGCCCGTGATCGACTGCGTTGCCGCAATGATCCGCGAACTCGAGTCATCCAACCGAAATGAAAAGGTCAGACGAATGCTCACCGATGAAGCGCTTCCCCAACACAAGCTAATGCACGGTGTGTCGGAAGATCTTTCAGGTTTTTATCGGAATTTACCGTCGGAATGAAACAATTTGGCAGCGTCTGACGATCTGCTGGGAAGGCAGTCTTGATCTTCGGATTGAGGATTTGAACTCCCCAATTTCATATAGATATCATTAGTGATATATATTTTGCAATATGAGTAATAATATATCATTTGTGATATGTATTGTGAACATGCATATGGAATATTGCAATATGGATAATTTGTAAAACGACGAGTTTGTGTGCGCGTCGACAGCGAAACGATTTACGGGTTCGCCGCCAATTTTCTGGCTGGGACTCGAATTCGTTCGAAACTCCGAGTCAATATTCTTTGTTGTTTCCAATCAACCTGTCCCTGATCCTCCCATCACTCATGGACAATTGCTCCCGTCGGGTCAGCGGCCACAATTTCACATGGCTGCCTTCCGTGCACGGGATTCCGATACTTTCTCCATCAGCAAAAGATTCGTTGAACCAGCCAGAATGAAACACGCCGCCTGCCTGTTTCTGTCAACCTTAAGTTTTATGTCTGTCAGAATATTCGGATTTCGTTGATTTTCATCAAGCGTAACCCGTGCAGTTCCACCGGATTACGCCTGCGAATCGCGGCGTTCGAGCGGTATAAACTGTCAAATTTGTTCTGCTATAATTTTTCGCCGTACTGTCAAATTTCAGAACATCAGGACAGTATGAAGGCACCGGTTGGCACGTGACCGTTAAGCCGGTGCTCTTGCTTTATATATGACAGCTAGAGGAGAAAAGATGGCTGACGAACATGTCGATAAGGATCGCCGGCGGTTTCTGACAGGCGTCACAACCGGAGTGGGTGCGGCAGGTGTCGCAGCCGCGGCAGTGCCATTTGTTTCCAGCATGACGCCGAGCGCGAAAGCACGCGCGGCAGGTGCCCCTGTACTGGTTGACATCGGGGATCTGGAACCTGGAAAACTGCTCAAGATAGAATGGCGGGGCAAGCCTGTCTGGATTATCAAGCGGACGCAGGAAATGCTCGACTCACTGGAGACCGTGCAAGATGAGCTTGCCGATCCCGATTCGGACCGTGAGCAGCAACCGCAATACGCGCAGAACGCCACCCGTTCAATTGAACCGGAAGTATTGGTCCTGGTGGGACTTTGCACCCATCTCGGCTGCTCGCCACTCGAAAAGCTCAAGCCGGGTGAGTTGGACTCGGATTGGCAAGGGGGCTTTTTCTGCCCCTGTCATGGGTCAAAATTCGACTTGGCGGGGCGTGTATACAAAAATGTTCCCGCACCGACCAATCTTGAAGTCCCACCACACCGATTCCTATCTGACTCCAGAGTCGAGATCGGTGTTGATTCGGTGGAGGAAGATCTGGCGTGATTGCGAAACTTCGTAACTGGATTGATGAGCGCTATCCCGCGACGAAAGTCTGGGAAGAGCACGTCTCAAAATACTACGCACCGAAAAATTTCAATTTCTGGTATTTCTTCGGATCTCTGGCACTTCTTGTTCTCGCCGTGCAGATCATAACGGGAATATTCCTGACCATGCATTACAAGCCTGACACCGATCTGGCATTTGATTCGGTAGAGCACATCATGAGGGACGTGTCGTGGGGCTGGCTGATGCGGTATCTGCACTCGACCGGCGCATCACTGTTCTTCGTGGTGATATATCTGCATATGTTTCGGGCGCTGCTCTATGGTTCCCACCGCAAACCGCGTGAGCTTTTGTGGATCGTTGGAATGGTGATCTACCTGACACTGATGGCGGAAGCGTTTTTCGGCTACCTGCTGCCGTGGGGCAACATGTCGTACTGGGGGGCGCAGGTGATCATCTCGCTGTTTGCGGCGATTCCCTTTGTCGGTGAGGGCCTTGCCGAATGGATTCGCGGCGATTTCGTCGTGTCGGATGCAACCTTGACACGATTTTTCGCGTTCCACGTCATTTTGGTTCCACTGCTGCTGGTGGGTCTTGTATTTGTGCATATGGTCGCCCTTCACAAGGTCGGCTCCAACAATCCCGACGGTGTCGAGATCAAGGCACGCAAGAAAGAGGATGGAACACCGAAAGATGGCATTCCGTTTCATCCCTATTACACCGTCAAGGATCTTTTCGTCGCAGGTGTATTTCTCTGTATTCTGTTCGGTATCACCTTCATCGCACCGGAGATGGCAGGATGGTTTCTGGAGCGCGCGAATTTCGAACCGGCCAATCCATTGCAGACACCACCGGACATCATTCCGTTGTGGTACCTGACACCTTACTACTCGATTCTTCGCGCAGTCACCTATCCGCTGTTCGGCGTGGACGCAAAACTATGGGGGGTTCTCTCCATGGGGTTTGCGATATTCCTTTTCTTCCTGCTGCCATGGCTGGACAGATCGCCGGTGAAGTCGATTCGATATAGAGGCTGGATGTTCAAGACCGCATTGACTGTATTCACAATATCTTTTGTGTTGCTTGGTTATCTGGGTACAAAAAATCCCCAGGCGATCGATCTGTTCCTGTTTACCAATGTCACATGGGCACAGATCTGTTATTTCCTTTATTTCGCATTTTTCCTGCTGATGCCGATTTACACAAGACTTGATCCAGTGAAACCAGTTCCAGATCGGGTGACGTTCAAATGATCAGATCAATCGTTTCAATATTGTTGCTGTCCATTGCCGGGAGCGTATATGCGGCTTCCGGAGGTTCCGAAAATCTGGACCCGGTCCACATCAATCTGGACGATCGCAAATCGCTGCAGCAAGGTGCTGCGACATTCGCCAGCTATTGCCTGTCATGTCATGGCATCAAATACATGCGGTATAACCGGATGGCAGACGATCTTGGAATCAGCGAGGACGTGTTGCGGGAGAATTTTCTTGTCGGCTCACAGAAACCGTCAGATCCGATGGACGTGACCATGTCGGAAGAAGATGCCAAACGGTGGTTTGGTACCGCACCGCCCGACCTCAGCCTGACGGCAAGGTCACGCTCTCCGGAGTGGATCTATACGTTCTTGCGAGGGTTTCACGCTGACGACGGTTCTGTAACGGGATGGAACAACGATCTGTTTGAGGATGTCGCCATGCCGCATGTGCTTTACGAGCAGCAGAATAATTTTGAGCCGGATGACTACGACAAACTGGTCCGTGATGTCGTCAATTTTCTGGTCTATGTCGCCGAACCGGCAAGACTTGTCCGCTATAACATTGGGATACTGGTATTGCTGTTTACGGGTCTTTTCACGATCCTTGCCTATCTGTTGAAGAAGGAGTATTGGAAAGACGTTCATTGAATCAATTGAAAGTTCCACTATTGCCCCCACATATGTAATTTGCGATCCGTCTATTCACAAACAGAACCGTTGAATTCGGGAAATGGCAGACAATATTGAGAATCGAAGATCCGGGATGATTCTGTTTTCGACCGAGACTTGCATAGAAGGTCATGCATGCCGGATGGTACTGCACGAAAAGGAAGTGGAGTGCGAAGTCGAATATGTCGACCTGAACCGCAATCCGAATCCCATCATCGAATTGAACCCGTACGGTGAGAGTCCGACATTGATGGACCGGGATATGGTCCTGTATGGTTCTCATGTCGTAGCTGAATACCTGGACGACCGACTCCCCCATCCGCCCTTGATGCCGCCCGATCCGGTGAATCGCGGCAGGGTGAGAATGATGATTTACAGAAGTCAGCGCGACTGGTTGCGCAGGCTCCGGGAATTGGACGAAAAGAAACAGAAACCCAATAAGATCTTCCGCACCGCACTCACTCGAGATCTGTCCAGTCTGGCTCCTTATCTGGCGGAACAGGATTTCTGGCTGGGTGAGGAATTCAGCTTGGTCGATTGCTTCATTGCCCCCTTATTGTGGCGACTGAAACACTATGGTATCGAACTGCCGTCGCAGTCTCGTTCCATCACGCAGTACGCCGGTCGGCTATTCGTCAGGGAATCTTTCCGCAAGAGCCTCAGCGAAGCGGAAATGGAAATGCAACTTGATTGACGCAGACATGCAGCAGGAGATTTCCAAAGTACCGTACCTGATTGATGCGATGCGAAGTTGGGCCATGGATTCCGGATACACGCCGTATCTGACAATTCAGGCCGATTATCCCGAAGTGAATCTTCCGTTCGATAAGATCGAATGCGAGAACGGATTGGTCACACTCAACATTCATGACCGGGCATTGAGAGGCTATACGGTTTCCGACGGCTGGATCCTGTTCGAGGCACGGTTTTCCGGAGAGAGTCATCACGTGGACCTGCCGCTCGAGTCAGTGGTGTCGCTGATTGTTCCCGAAGCGAGGAATCAGATGGTTTTCAAAGAACACAGCACGGAATCCGTACAATACGATGATTCATCACAAGCGTCGGAAAGTTCGCCGCGCAAGGGCAAACCTCACCTGCGCCTTGTTGAGTGAACGATCGCAGATTGCAACTTTCCCCAAGCGGCCCTAAATTGCCAACAATTCGCAGTACAACAATTCTGTCAGTGCGTCGGGGCGACCGCGTGGTGCTCGGTGGCGACGGACAGGTTTCGCTTGGCGATACCGTGATCAAGTCGAACACCAAGAAAGTTCGGCGACTTTACAAAGATCAGGTGCTGGCGGGATTTGCCGGCGGCACCGCGGATGCGTTTACCTTGTTTGAACGTTTCGAGGGCAAGCTGGAAGAGTACTCGGGAAATCTCGTTCGATCAGCGGTCGAACTGGCAAAGGAGTGGCGAACGGACCGATTTCTCAGACGTCTTGAGGCATTGCTTGTTGTCTGTGACCTGAACGATTCCCTGATTATTTCGGGCAACGGTGATGTGATTCAGCCTGAAGATGGATTGATGGCGATCGGATCCGGTGGCAATTATGCCAAGGCGGCGGCCAAGGCGTTGCTTGAGTCGACGGATCTGGATGCCAGGCAGATCGTTGAGAAAAGTCTTGCCATCGCTGGAGAGATCTGTGTCTATACCAATCACAGCATAACAATTGAAGAGCTGGAGGCTTGACAGAACGTGTCGGAGATGACACCTCGAGAAATTGTCCAGGAACTGGATAAGCATATCATTGGCCAGCTCGATGCCAAACGTGCGGTCGCCAATGCGCTGCGCAATCGGTGGCGGCGCCTCAATGTCGAAGACGAGGATCTCCGTGCGGAGATCACGCCCAAGAACATCCTGATGATCGGACCCACCGGCGTCGGAAAAACCGAAATTGCCCGTCGGCTTGCGAAACTCGCGAACGCACCATTTCTCAAGGTTGAGGCATCCAAGTTCACTGAGGTTGGCTATGTCGGCCGCGAGGTTGATTCAATCGTTCGCGATCTGCTGGAGTTGGCCGTCAAGATGGTTCGTGAAGAGAATTACGAGTTGGTTCAGGTGCGTGCAGAGGCTGAGGCGGAAGATGCGGTGCTGGACATACTGATTCCTCCTGCTCGTGCGGATTATGATGATGACTATGGTTCCTCCGACCCGGATTATGACGACGACGAGTTTCCAAGAAACATTTCGCTCCAGCATTTCGACGACAGGGACGAGGTGGCGCCCATAGAGGACAGCGCAGCCAGAAAGTCGTTCAGAAAGAAGCTCAGACAAGGTGAGTTGGACGACAAGGAAATCGAGATTGAGCTCAGCACCTCTATCGGTGTGGAAATATTCGGACCACCGGGGTTCGAAGAGATGACCAGTCAGTTGCAGGGCATGATGCAGAATCTCGGAAATCGAAAGAGTCGCAAACGCAGGGTCACTGTCGCACAGGCGCTGAAATTACTGACTGACGAAGCGGCGGAACGCATGGTGAACGACGAACAGATCAAGATCGATGCCATCAACAGGGTTGAGGAGAATGGCATCGTATTCCTGGACGAGATAGACAAGATCGTCGGTCGCTCGCACCACACGAGCGGTCCGGATGTCTCACGTGAAGGTGTCCAGCGCGACCTGCTTCCCTTGGTTGAGGGCGCCACGGTATCGACCCGCTACGGTATGGTGAAAACTGATCACGTACTGTTCATTGCCTCAGGTGCGTTCCAGCTGACAAAACCGTCGGACCTTATTCCGGAGCTGCAGGGTCGCCTGCCCATCAGGGTGGAACTGAACGCGTTGACCACCGAAGATTTCATTCGAATCCTGAACGAGACTGACAGTTCCCTGACCCAGCAGTACTTTGAACTGCTGAAAACCGAGAAGGTGGAGTTGGAGTTTGTCGATTCCGGCGTGCAGTGTCTGGCTGAGTTTGCATGGCGGGTGAACGAATCGACCGAAAACATCGGCGCCCGCCGGTTGCATACGGTCATGGAGCGCCTGCTGGAGAAGATTTCCTTCGAGGCCGCCGACCGAAGCGGCGACAGGGTTGTCATCGACAAAGAGTTTGTTGAGCAGGAATTGCAAGGACTCGTCGAAGATCAGCAGCTTGCCCGTTACATTCTCTAGCCATCTTTGAGGGACCGCACTGCTGCAGTCGTACCCCACACTCAGCTCACAACTGCGCCGTTACAAGATCCGCCCTTCGGGGCAGTGCTGAACTTTCACTGCGATCCGGCCAGACCGGTGGTGAGATGGCGAATCTCCACTCGCGCCTCACTTTTTCTGTCAGCACTTGAAAAAAGCAATTGTGCTCCCACTTATACAACCAGAGGATTCACGACAACCGGGAATCAATGAAAAATTTAAGTGTTTGAGGTAGATAACATGAATCAACTTGTAAGAACCAGAGATTGGAGCACAAACCCCGTGTCTGTTTTTGATGCGGGTTGGGGTCTTTACAGTCCCTTTTCGAAGATTCGAAATGCGGTACCGTCGGGAGCTGCTGTGCTTGCGGTCGATATCAGCGAAACTGACACCGGGTATGATGTCGTTGCCGACCTGCCGGGAATTTCGAAGGATGCGCTGAACGTATCGGTTGCCGATAATGTTCTGAGTATCGAGGTCAGTGCCGAGAAGGACAACGAGGACAATCTTGAGGGTCGTATGATTCGCCGGGAACGATACCGGGGAAAGGTGACCAGGTCGTTCAAACTGGGCGAAGCTATGGACAGCGAGAACATTCAAGCCAGTTACAAGGATGGTGTACTGTCCGTTTCTGTGCCGAAGAAAGAAATCTCGCAACCCAAGAAGATTGAAGTTTCGGTTCATTAGTTTCATCGTCTGATCAATTTCAGACGATTGAGCAACTGTTCGAGCGACTGCCTGGGTGCAGTCGCTCTTTTTTGTGCGCCAGGCATGGCGCGCAGCGCCTTGACTGGCGCTATTGCAGTGCACGCGGTGGTGGCCGGATGACTTGGCGGTGAAAGTACGCTGCTGGCCCGACAAGGGGAACAGTCAGCCGAACGGCAAGGGTGTCCGTTGCGAAGCGGAATCTGAAGCAAGCCGAAGGCAAACCACTGGCCTGACGAAGTCGAATCGCATACGAGGCGGTCACGGTGGGTGAGAAGGCAGATATCTTCCAAGCCCCATGCTTGCACGGCAGCCGTGGACGCATATGCGGCGGGTATAAGTCGGAAAGTCGCGCGCATTGCGCTGGGAGGACGGCGGGAGCAATCCCGCCTCCTGCCCGATGCTGGTAGGTCCATCCGCGAGCCTAATTTATCGGATAATACAGACATTGTGAATCTTGGTTTCGGCAGGTTATGACAGGCACAAAATCCAGTACCAGGCGGTCAGCAAATATTCTTCTTGAGGGACTGCCCTATATTCATCAGTTTCGCGATAAGACTATCGTGATCAAATACGGTGGCAATGCAATGAATTCGGTGGAACTGCAAAGGGATTTTTGTCGTGATATCGTGCTGATGAAGAGTGTGGGGTTGAATCCTGTGGTGGTGCACGGAGGCGGACCCCAGATCAGTCGGGCCATAGAGGCAGCAGGTCTCAAGTCCAGATTCGTGAACGGTCTGAGAGTGACTGACCGGCAGACGATGGACATCGTGGAGAAGGTGGTCACTCAATCCATCAATCCTGACTTGGTCAGTATGGTGATCGAGGAAGGATGGGACGCGTTCGGACTCGGCGCAAACTTGGGCGGTACGTTCATTCGGGCAAAGAAACTGAATTCTGATTTCATTGATCCGGATTCCGGAATGCCGGTGGAATATGGTTTTGTCGGAGATGTTGAGAGTATCGATGTCCAGTTGCTTCAGCTCGAATCCAGCGACAATGCGATTCCGATCGTCGCACCAATCGGTGTCGATCAGGACGGCCTTACCTACAACATCAATGCCGACACGGTCGCCGGCTCGGTCGCTGAGGCGGTCGGGGCCGAAAAGTTGGTGGTGCTGACCAATACGTCGGGCATCCTGGATTCACAAGGTGCGTTGATATCGAATCTGACAACCTCACAGCTCGAGGGTCTGATCGAAGATCGGACGATTTCCGACGGCATGCTGCCAAAGGTACGCTGCGCGAAACATGCGCTGGACCACGGAGTGCAGTCCGTTCAGATCGTCGACGGTCAGCTTCCCCATTCCGCGTTGCTTGAGATCTTTACAGACGCGGGTGTCGGGACGCTGTTGGTCAGCGATGAGTCTCTCGATCAGGCCTGAAGGTTCGCTGTCAGCCTGATCTCAAGTCTCGCTCAATGCGCCGGGCGTATTCTCTTTTGTCAGGTTCCTGGCCTTCTGAACGATTCCGATACCCATGAACATCAGCAAAGTCGCTATCCAGACCAGTATCGGCAACACCTCATCGTGGACGTACGCGCCGATCATGATCCCGATTATCGTGGTTGAATAGGTAACCTGACTCGAATACAGTGCACCGGACATCTTTACCAGGGTAAAGAACAGGCAGAATGCGATGGACGTCACCAATCCCTGAAGCAGGGTCAGACTGGCAACCAGTGGTGGTGCGTTCCATAGTGGGTACAGCGGCTCGAACAGCAGCGTAGCGACGAACATCACGGCGGTCGCAGTGACCAGCATGCAGGTTGTCATATCCATGATATGCAGATCTGCCGGACGGCAACGCGCGGTGTACACCAGGTTCATGGCATAGAACGCGGGGGCCAGAAAGCCGATGAGAACACCCCCTATCGGCGCTTTCATTTCGGCGATGGAGTCGGGTAGCAGAATGAGGACAATGCCGACAAATGCCAGCAGCACTCCAACTGTTTTCAGCGGATGGTGCTTTTCCGTATTGGTGATCAGCGAGAAAATGTAAGTGAATATCGGTGTCACCGCGATCAGCAGTACCATCAAGCCGGCTGGAATCTCGACGACCGCGAAATACATGGCTGTAGTGGGGATGGCGCTCCCGGTCAGTCCGCAGACCAAATAGAACACAATGTAGGGAGGCGGCCGCTGCCTGCTTCGGATGAAGTTTATTGAGCCGGTCATGATTGAGGCCGTGAAGAAGATCCAAAACGAGTAGCTGAGCGGAGAAACACCCTGCTGGGTGACATACTTGGATAGGCTTGGCACACCACCCCAGATCAATCCCAGAATCAAGATCAGGGCAAAGGGCAGGTAACTGACTGTGGTGCCGAAGCCTGTGCGGTCGGAAGTCATATATTTTCCGGAGTCAATGGCTGGCTGACCGCAGCAGGCGCTGTCGCGTAGTCATCAAACGGGGTCGGCGCAATGCCGGACAACCGAAATCCGGGGCACGAACAATCAGCTGAGTCAGCTTGCGGATTGCGGACCAGGCTCGAACACCAGTGCCACGCCATTGTTGCAATACCGTTTCCCGGTCGGTTTCGGACCATCTTTGAAAACATGTCCGTGATGGCCGCCACATCGCGCGCAATGATACTCAGTTCGAGGTATGATCAGCTTGAAGTCGGTGCGGGTTTCTATACTGCCCTCGATGGCGGAGTGAAAACTCGGCCAACCGGTTCCACTGTCGAATTTTGTGTTGGAGTCAAAAATAGCAAGACCACAGCCGCGGCATTTGTAGACACCATCGGCATTATTCTTGTTCAGCTCGCTGCTGAAGGGCGGTTCAGTTCCCTCCTGTCGCAGTACGTGATATTCATCCACACTCAGCAACTCTCGCCATTGCGAATCTGACTTGGTAACTTTTTCCATAGCAACGTGAACTCCTGCCAAACAGTTGAAGGTCAAGAAACACAAAGATAGCAGAATTATCCGCACTGCGAGTCGGTTTCTTTCAAATTTACTTGTGCGGAGCGCAACTTAAACTAAAATTCCATTTTTCGTATCTGGAGACAGATGCAAGTTTGATCGGTTCTACGAATGATCCCGGATTCAATGAGGGAAGATCGCGCAAAGGGTGTGTTTCTCGTCCTGACCGCTGGAGTATTTTGGAGTTTCGCAGGCCTTGCTGTTCGGCTTATCGAATTCGCCAACGAATGGCAAATTCTGTTTTACCGGTCGACCACACTCGTTGCCTTTCTCGTTCTTTACCTGTCGGTCTCGCGCGGCCGCGCGGTCATTGATGCAGTTCGCGATTGCGGCTGGATTGGATTCTTCGCGGGATTTTCGCTCAGCCTTGCGTTCTGTACCTGGATTTACGCGCTGACGCATACAACCGTCGCGAATGCTCTGTTTCTGCTTTCTACGGCACCTTTCATAGCCGCACTCGCGGGCTGGTGGCTCCTCGGCGAGAGAGTGACCAGCACCCTGGTTTGGTTCATTCTCATGGCAACGGTCGGTGTTGCGGTCATGGTGGCGGAGGGGTATCAGTTCGGTACGCTTTTCGGGACTGTCATGGGATTGCTGTCTGCAACAGGATTCGGGTTATTCGCCGTTTTTCTCAGAATGGGCAGAACAACCGACCTGGTCCCCGCGGTTTTGTGGGCTGGTGTGAGTGCCACCATAATATCCGCTTGCATGGTCGGGTTGACCGGATCAGGTCTAGAGGTCACTACGCGGGATTGGCTGCTTTGCGCCTCGATGGGAATCTTCCAGGTCGGAGTTGGCCTGGTGATTTTCACGCACGGTGCAAAATATCTCCCAGCTGCCGAAATCACATTGCTTTCGCTTACAGAAATTGTGCTTGGTCCTATCTGGGTGTGGCTTGCCATCCGCGAAGTGCCAGGCATCATGACCGTGATCGGTGGTGCGATTGTGCTTTCGGCTATTGCCGGTCAGTCGTTTTTCACCCTTCGCAGGTGAGATCGAGCGGCTGTTGCATGATGATTGCGCGCGGTGCCCGGCTGCTTCGTGCATCGAACTGCTGGGTCCGTGTATGTGGCTATAATAATGGCTCCTGACCCTGCGACAAGACATGCTCTTGAGAATTACTGTCAGAAAATCCGATTGCCATGCCGCGGCTGGACCGCTCGCGGACGATACGGTAATGCCCATTCACTGCAGTTGAGGTGTATCCATGGCTTGGTGGGGTAAGGTAATCGGTGGTGTTCTAGGATCAATGGCACTCGGCCCGATCGGGATCATTCTGGGTGTCGCGGTTGGCAACATGTTCGACAAGCGACGAGCTTCGGTCGGCAGTGGCAGCTGGAATATGCAGGAAAGAATGCAGACCGTATTCTTTACCACCACTTTCTCAGTACTCGGATACATCGCCAAGGTCGACGGCCATGTCAGTCCGCAGGAAGTTCGGTTCGCCGAGGAAGTCATGCGCAACATGGACTTGGACGTTGACATGCGTGAAGTCGCCATCCAGTTGTTTCGTCAAGGAAAACAACCGGAATTTGAGCTCAACCCGATACTGAAACAGTTCAATCGGGAATGCGGCAATCGCAAAAATCTCAAGCGAATGTTCATCAACATCCTGTTGAGCGGCGCTTTGTGCGACGGTGTTATCGATGATGTCGAAAATGAGGCCATACGCGACATCGCTGATCGGATCGGAATTTCGAGGCGGGAATTTGCGGAACTGTACAACGAGGTTTCAGGTCGGTCGTCCGGTGCCGGAGCGAGTCAGCAATCCCTGTCGGACGATTACAAGATGCTGGGACTGAGCGAAAATGCGGACGATGACGAAATCAAACGTGCCTACCGAAGAAAAATGAGTCGATTGCATCCGGACAAACTGGTATCGCAAGGATTGCCGGACGAAATGATCGAAATGGCAACCGAGAAAACCAAGCAGATCAGAGCGGCATACGATCGAATCCGGGAACGCAAGAAATACAATCAGGATGCATGACGGTCCTGTTCTTGGGATTATTGTCGAAATAAGAATCTGGATCCATTGAATCAAGGAGATTAATATGCCGAAAGCGATGCAAGTATACGAAGTGGGAAATCCTGACGTGATGAAGTGGGAAGAGGTCGATCCGGGCAGTCCCGGTGAAGATCAGGTGCTCGTTCGACACACCGTAGTCGGGTTGAATTTCATTGATGTGTATTTTAGAACAGGTGTTTACCCGCCACCGGGCTTCCCCTTTGTACCGGGTTTGGAAGGAGCCGGCGTTGTAGAACAAGTTGGAGCCGCGGTATCCGACCTCTCAGTGGGAGATCGTGTAGCCTACGCATCGCCGCCGTTAGGGGCATACGCTGAACTTCGCTTGATGCCGGCCGACAGGCTGGTCCGAATACCGGACTCAGTCGATGACGAAACTGCCGCTGCCATGATGCTTAAAGGCATGACGGCACAATATCTTCTGCGGCAGGTATACAAAGTTGGCGCCAGCGATACGATCCTGTTTCACGCAGCAGCGGGCGGAGTGGGACTGATTGCCTGTCAGTGGGCAAAAAGTCTCGGCGCGACGGTCATAGGAACTGTCGGCAGCGAAGAAAAAGCCGACCTTGCGCGGCAACACGGGTGCGACCATCCGATCATTTACACCCGTGAGGATTTTACTGAACGTGTGAGAGAGATAACGAACGGGAAGGGTGTTCCTGTGGTCTACGATTCTGTCGGGTTGAGCACATTCGAAAAATCACTTGACTGTCTTTCACCCAAAGGGTTGATGGTGAGTTTCGGGCAGTCATCGGGCGGGGTCGAGTCATTCAACCCGGTGGTGCTGAGCGCGAAAGGTTCCCTATTTCTGACAAGACCGACCCTGATGACCTATACGGCCGAACGGGAAGATCTCGTCATGATGGCGGACGAGTTATGCGACATGGTGACGACTGGCGCTGTTGGAATACCTGTCAGACAGCGTTTTGCGCTCGAAGATGCGGTTGAGGCGCATCGCAGTCTTGAGTCGCGCGCCACTCAGGGTGCAACTGTGCTTGTGGTCTGACCGGCAATCAGTTCAGCCCTTCAAATAACTGGACATCGACCATGTCACCCGGGTTCACAGAAGCGGCATGGTCGTCCAACAGTACGAAGCAGTTCGCCTGGGACATGCTGCTGAGCAGTCCGGACCCCTGCTGACCGGTACTGACAACAACCGGTTCCCCGTTGTCGTCCTGCGACAGTACCGCACGATAGACTTCGGACCTGTTCGGCTTCTTTCTGAATCGGCTGAGCGCACGGGCCTTCATGATCGGTACCGGATTGACATCAGACTGTCCCATCAATCGACGAAGTGCCGGCTGGACCAGTTTATAGAAAGTTACCATGACAGCAACGGGGTTGCCCGGCAAGCCGAAAAACAGCTTGTCCTGAATCTTGCCGAACGCGAACGGCCGGCCGGGACGAATCGCAATCCGCCACAGACTGATTTGCCCAAGTTCTTCCAGCGTACGGATGACAAAATCAGCACTGCCAGTTGAGACTCCACCGGAAGTGATGATCAGGTCCGCCCGGTCGCTGGCATCAGCGAGTGCGGTTCTCGTGTGGACAGGATCATCCGGAATGATGCCCAGATTCAGGATTTCAAGTCCCATGCTCTGCAACAGCCCGATCAGTGTGTATCGATTGCTGTCGTATATCGCTCCGGGCGGCAGGTCATCGCCTGCGTTGCGCAGTTCGTCGCCGGTCGAAAAAATAGCGACAATCGGTTTTCTGAATACGCAGACCCGACCGACTCCAACCGATGCGAGCACACCCAACTCGGCAGCGCCGACACGAACCCCGGCATCAACCGCAGTTTCGTCGCGTTCCAGATCCTCTCCGGCCTGACGGACATTCTGCCCCGTTCTGTGTCCCGCCGAGACAATCGCAATCTGATTCTCCAACTGAACATCTTCCTGGATTACGACGGTATCTGTTCCCTGTGGCATGACCGCGCCGGTCATGACCTGTACTGTCTCATCCGGCTGACAGGGGTGTTCCCACGGCTTGCCTGCCAGTGCGGTTCCAACCACGGTGAACCGATGAACTCCATCAGAGGGAAGCGAGTCACCGCATACGGCATAGCCATCCATCGCTGAATTTGCATGTGGCGGAACGTCAATCGTTGAGGCGACAGGTTCGGCGAGAATCCGTCCGACCGCATCCGGCAGCGAGACGACTTCTGTATCAGCAATCGGAACCACCTCATCAAGCAATGCTTTTTCGGCATCAGCGATTGGAATCAGCCCGATTCGAGGGTCAAAGCAATTGTTGGGACCTGGTGGCGAAGAATCCATCGTCGGAACTCATGAATGTTCGGAAAGGTAGACTTTCACGTATGCAATATGACGTTTGATGCACTGTCAATCGTTGTTTTCACTACAATTGTAATGAATCTGAATAACACAGGAGCAAACAAGAATGAACGAAGATGTCTTTAATATACAGGTTCGCAAATTCCTGAAGAAAGTGGGGATTGAGTCGCAGCGTCAGATTGAGCGAGCGGTGCGCGACGGAATCGAGTCCGGTGCATTGACGGGTTCTGAAACGCTGAATGCGACAGTCCAACTGAAAGTTGAAGCCGCTGGCGTTGATCACACCATCGAGGATACCATCGCGCTGGAATAGGTTGAGTCAGTTCAGCTCAACTGCATATTGTTCCATTTCGGGTTTTTCGGCGATCAGTCCCCGTGCCATGAGAAAGTCGGCGAATCTGTCGTAGCGTGCGCGATCCAACGCGCCCGGCCGAAGGGCGAATCTGGGTAGCGTATCGCGCCACGCGCGGCGATTCAGCTCGTCATCCAGAGCCTTGTCGTAACTGATGAAATTATCCCAGGCTTCATCTGGATGATTGATCATGAACTGTACGCCGCGTTCCACAGCGTCCATGAATTTTCGCATCTTGGGGTCATTGACGCGATCAGTGTGTGTGACGACGATGAGTTCGTCGTAGCTGGGAATCCCTTCCTCTTCCAGATAGAAGGCCCGGCCCGGCTCGCCATGCAGATCCATCTGGTTGAGCTCGAAATTTCGGTATGCGCCGATCACCGCGTCCACCTGACCGGACATGACAGCAGGTGACAGGGAGAAGTTGACATTGATCAGTTCAACATCCTCAAGTTTCAGGTCATTCGCTTCAAGAACAGCTGCCAGCAACACATCTTCGAACCCGGCGACTGAGTATCCGACCTTCCTGCCTTTGAGGTCCGCGATCGCATGAATGTCAGAGTCGTCCAGAACGACGATGCAATTCAGCGGAGTTGCAACCAGTGTACCGATCCGCACCAGCGGTAATCCCTGTTCGACCTGAAGGTGAAGTTGCGGCTGATAGGATATCGCCACATCCCCCTTTTTGGCGGCAACAAGTTTTGGCGGGTCGTTGGGATTCGCCGGTGCGATCAACTCGACATCCAGACCTGCGTCGTCGAAGAATCCCTGAGCGTCGGCAACAAACAGCGGGCCGTGATCCGGATTGACATACCAGTCAAGAAGTACTGTAAACTTCTGTGCCGCATGGAGCGACTGTCCCGCAAGAAGAAGTGAAAGCAAGATAGCGGTAATTGATCTTTTCATAATGTTCAATGAGCCTCCAAGGTGGTTTCCGTTTGCCAGAAAATAGTTTTTTTGATCAGCGAATCAATGCCAAAATACAAAAGCACGGCGAACGCCGCCAATACGATCAGCGCTGCGAACATCAGATCAATCTGCGACCTCGCGTTGGCATGCAGCATCAGATAGCCGAGTCCGGAACTGGATCCGACCCACTCCCCGACTACTGCGCCGATGGGTGCGACCGCGGCCGCAATCCGCAGTCCGGACCCAAGTGACGGCAAGGCGGCCGGCAGGCGGATGAATTTTGCAACCGTGTGTTTGGATGCACCCATGATTCGAGCCATGTCGATCCATCCGGAATCGGTATTTCTCAACCCGTCGTAGAGCGCAGCTGTGACGGGGAAATAGATGATCAGTGTCGCCATGGCAATTTTCGAGGGCATACCAAATCCGAGCCACAGCATCAGAACCGGCGCGATCGCAAAAACAGGCAATGCCTGGCTTGCGACCAGAATCGGCAGAAACCACGTACGAACCGGCTGAAATTGCAAGATCAGCCAAGCACTGCCAATTCCAATGGTACAGCCGAGCAGCAGTCCGGCAATGATTTCGAAGATAGTCACTGTTGCATGGAATCCGATCAGGCCGAGATTCCCGATCAATGCGGTGGCCACTGCGAGCGGTGCCGGTACGATAAACGGCGGTGCTCCGGTTATCCAGACAATGATCTGCCAGACTGCGATCAGGCTTGTAATGATGACAACCGACTTAAACCACATTGGTTGATGACTCGGGATGTACCAGTTGATGCATAAGGTCCGCGTAAGCATTGCTCACGTTGACGTCGGACAGCTGTCGCGGTGGCGAGCCCGGAGGCTCGATGCGATGCGCCACCGTCGCGGGGCGTCCGCTCAAGACGTAGATGAAGTCGGCCATGCGGACCGCCTCAAGAGGATCGTGCGTCACAAGCAACGTCGTTGTCTTGGTGAGCATTGTGCATGCCAGGTCCTGCAGCTGATAGCGGGTCGTCGCATCCAGCCCTGAGAATGGCTCGTCCAGCAGGTTGACTGCTCGGTCCTCGATCAGGGTTCTCGCCAGCGCGACTCTCTGACGCATTCCGCCAGAAAGTTCATGCGGATAGCGTTCATCCACACCGCTGAGCTCGACTTTCTCGAGCAGCTGTCTCGCCAGCTCAACTCGCCTGTTGCCGTTCTCACCGCGCAGAAACGATCCGATCATTACATTGTCAATCACTTTCAGCCATGGCAGCAGCAGGTCCTGCTGGGCCATCCACGCAATCCGGCCGTTGAGCGGGCTGTCATCACTCGCAACGACCGATCCGGTTGCGATGTCGGGAGACATCAATCCTGCGATAAAACGCAACAAGGTCGATTTACCGGAACCGCTTTTCCCGAGCAGGCAGATCAGTTTTCCCGATTCTAGAGTCAATCTGAAGTCGTCGAAGATGCGCTCCTCGCCATAGTTGAGGCTGACCCGGACTGAAACGGAAATCATGGATCTGCACAGATCAGGCGGAGCGTGCCCTGAGAAATGGCAGGCTTGAGACTCTCGACCATTCAATCTGGGTATTCTTTGTCTCCCTGAATGAGCGGGTGATTCTGTTTGTGATGTCATCGTGTTGCGCAAGGTCATCCAAAACCTCATCCGCCGCCTTGCTGGCCGCTGACATCACATCATCCGGAAATTGGAAGACTTGTGTTCCATGCTCGGAGATCAGCTTGTGCAGCGCCTCGGGGTTGGACCTGTCGATTTCCGTAAGGCTGTATGCGTGCTCGGCAATGCATGCGGTATTGATGATTTGCTTGATGTCATCCGGCATGCCTTGCCATAGCTCCCTATTGACCACGAACTCCCCAGCCCCATTCGGCTCATGGAATCCGGGGCCATAGTAGTATGGTGCGCTCTTGTAAAACCCCATGGCCAGGTCCGACCAGGGTCCGAGCCACTCGGCCGCATCGACTGTACCCAAGTGCAGTGCCGGTCCGATTTCGGGTGGCGGAAGGGTTACCGCGACGGCGCCGATCCGTCGGAACACCTCACCACCCAATCCCGGTACCCTGTATCTGAGTCCCGCGATATCGTCAAGGGAGTTGATCTTTTTCTTGAACCAGCCGCCCATTCCGATACTGGTGTTGGATGCCAGAAACGGCTTCACATTGAACGGGGCATACAGTTCGTCCCAAAGTTGCTGTCCTCCATTGTGGTAGATCCATACCATGTGTTCCTGAGGGGTCAGTCCGAAAGGAACAGCTGTAAAAAAAGCGCTGGCGCGCATTTTGCCCTGCCAGAAGAAAGAAGCGCTGTGTCCGAAATCGGCAGTCCCGGACCCGACTGCATCAAGGACCTCAAACGGACCGACCAGTTCACCGGCAGCGAAAATCTTGATCCTGACTCGTCCGGCACTGAGGGTTTCTATTCTGCGGGCCAGTCGTTCCGCGGTAGCGCCTGCGCCGGGACTGTTCTTGATCCACGACATGGCCATGCGATATTCCTGTTTGTCGGCATGGCTGATACCGGGAGCCACGGCAGCGGCTACACCGGCACCAGCCCCCTTAAGAAAATTTCGACGTTGCATGATGTTTCACCTAGTTCCATTGATGATGAAAGTGATGGATCGGACCGTGGCCGGTACCGACGTCCAGTACGTCGGCACAGGCGATTGCCTGGCTGATGTACTGCTTGGCAATGAATACTGCCGATTCCATACCCTGCTTTTTTGCAAGTTCGGCGCAGATCGCTGATGACAGCGAACATCCGGTACCGTGAGTATTTCTGGTGTCGACTCGCGGGCTCGACATGTACCTGAAATTGTTGCCGTCAAAATAAAGGTCGGTACTCTCTGCAGTGTCATGATCGTGTCCGCCCTTGAGCAGAATCGAGCCGCAACCGAGGGACAGCAGCCGCTCGGTTGCGGCCTCCTTGTTGGTGTAGACAAATTCTTCCTTGCGTCTGAGCAGCCGGGCGGCTTCCGGAATATTGGGTGTGATGATCGATGCGATTGGAATCAGCATCGATTTCAGAGCATCAATGGCGTCATCGTGCAGGAGCGGGTCGCCACTTTTGGCGACCATGACGGGGTCCAGCACAATGTGACCGATTGAATGGCGTTCAAGTGCCTGTGCGACGGTCTGAATTACATCAGTGCGATGAAGCATGCCGATTTTTGCGGCGCGGACGTTCAGGTCACTGCACACCGCATCAATCTGCTCGGCGATGAATGCCGGGTCCACGTCGTGAACGGCGGTGACACCGGTTGTGTTCTGGGCAGTCAGTGCAGTGATTACACTGGCACTGTAGACCCCGAGCGCGGACATGGTCTTGATATCCGCTTGTATTCCGGCGCCACCGCCGCTGTCTGAACCTGCGATGGTCAGTGCAATCGGTATTGTCATTCTGTCCTCATCCTGTTTTTGTATCGATCGATTAGAATCTTGAATTGCTGTGCCGCCAAGTGTGGATTGTGCGACTCGCAGATTGCGGAGACGACGGCAACCCCGTCAACTGCGCATTCCAGAACCGACTCAAGGTTGCGAGTTGTGATTCCACTGATGGCGATGATTGGAAGTTGCGGGTCCCGCGAGCGCAACAGACTCACAATCTCCTCCAGCCTGTCGAGCCCGATGGGCGGGTCCGGGTTGATCTTGCTGTGTGTGCGGAACACGCCGCCGACGCTGATGTAGTCAAGCAAATGAACCGGAGCGCTTTGCGCCTCGCTCACCGAGCGAACTGTGAGTCCGATGCAGGCGTCCTCTCCCAGCATTGCCCGGGCGGCATCAACCGCCATGTCTTCCTGGCCAAGATGCACGGCATTCACGCCGGTCGAGGCGGCAATGTGAACACTGTCATTGACAAACACAGGAATGTTCAGGGAGCCCAACGCGTCGACAACGCCTGTCACCAGCTCGGCAAGTTTCTCAGGGCCCATGGTTTTGGATCTGAGCTGAATCGCGCTGACCCCACCCGTGACAGCTGCGATGACCGTCTGTTCGACACTATTATGGATGCACTGCTCAGGGTTGATGACAAGGTAGAGCGTCGGGTCGAACTTTCCGATCCGAACCGGTTGTGCGTGACGGCGTGTTGCGGTCTGGGCTTTATCGGATGGATTCGGCATGAATGCAATCAAGAAAGTTTCCGGCATAGGTTCCTGGACCATGCGATACCTGAGCGGCCGTCTGTCCGATCGAGCCATAAGTCTGTGCGATTTCAACTGCAGCATCGAACGGGTCTTGCCTGACCGTCAGGGAAGCCGCGAGCAGTGCTGAAAAAGCGCAACCCAACCCGGTGACGCTCTCCATCCACGGATGCCCACTGGTGATCTCGCGGGTGCGATTGTCCGAGATTACATGGTCGAACTCCCCGGTTGTCATCACAACGATCGAATGTTCCCGTGCGAGTTCCTCGCGGGTCAGGTCCATACTGCGGCAGATTGAGTCAATCTCAGCTGAGTTGCCGCGAAGTGCACTGGGTCGGTTTTTGATAAGTCCCGTACAGAAGTCCAGTCGGGATTGTGAACGGTCGCACAATGTCGGGTCCAGTACCCATGGAATTTGCTTGTCTGAAGCTGTGTCTGAAGCGATCATGATCGCCCTGCACTTGGATTGTGTGAGCATTCCAAGATTGATACTGAGCGCATCGGACGAGTTCGTGAATTGCGCGACCTCGTGAGGGTCGTGAGTCATACAAGGAGAAGCTCCGCACGCCAATAGAACATTTGCGGTCAATGAGACTGCAGCTTCATTGACGATGCAATGGACTCGCGGATGCAATGCACGGATTTGTGCGAGCGGGTTTGAGCACGCCGAAGACTCGAATTTGTCAGCAGTATCGGTCATTAACCTCACTCGCCGAAATACCTTACAATACGGCGAAAGAGAAGTTATGTCCGGCTGGTGAAGCCCTCAGCCATCCTGATTCCCTACGCCAGCATAATCTGGATCAGGTTCAACGGGTTGGTAGATTCCAACGTCTCAGCCCTTGCGGGCACCCCGTCAAGATGTAAGGACTATTTTAGCACTGAGTTTCGAGTCTGCGCAGATGAAAATCAACTCGATTGAGACATTCAACGATGAATACATCGGCTTCGTCAAAGTGACGGCTGATAGCGGAGATTTTGGCTGGGGCCAGGTTTCTCCCTACAACGCCGATATTACATGTCAGGTTCTTCATCGTCAGGTCGCGCGATGGGCGATCGGATCACAGTGTGACGATCTTGATGATCTGGAAAGTCGAATCTACGAACGCGAGCACAAGTTTCCGGGAACCTATATGAATCGTGCGATGGCGGGTCTGGACACCGCGTTATGGGACATGCGCGGGCGGATCGAACGCAAACCGGTTGTTGAATTGCTCGGTGGTCATGCCGGAAAGCTTCGCGTCTACGGCTCATCCATGCGTCGTGACATTACCCCTCAGCGGGAACTGGAACGATTGCAGCGTCTGCGTGACGAGTATGGATATGATGCCTTCAAGTTTCGTGTTGCCGCAGAGTGCGGTCGAGATGTTGACGAGTGGCCGGGTCGCACTGAGATGATTGTGCCGACCATTCGTCGTGGAATCGGTGATGATGTTGCCTTGCTGGTTGACGCGAACAGCGGATTTTCCGCCGAACGTGCGATCTCGGTTGGCAAGATGCTTCAGGACAACGATGTCTGTCACTTCGAGGAACCGTGTCCATATTGGGAGTTTGAACAGACACGGCGGGTCACCGAAGCGCTTGAATTGGATGTCACCGGTGGTGAGCAGGATTGCTATCTGCCGGCTTGGCGCAGGATGATTGACATGCGTGCGGTGAATATTGTTCAGCCCGATGTGTGTTATGTCGGCGGAATTACGCGCGCACTCAAGGTGGCGCGCATGGCGCAGGACGCCGGGCTGCCAGTCACCCCTCATGCGGCAAATCTGTCAATGGTGACGGTGTTTACCATGCATCTGCTTGCGGCACTTGTCAATGCAGGCAAGTATCTGGAGTTCTCGATCGAGGATGAAACGTACTATCCGTGGCAGCAGGGGTTGTTTCGGAATCCACCGTTTGATGTGGAAGATGGCAAGGTCACCATCCCGTCCGATCCGGGTTGGGGTGTCGAGATCGAGCCGCGTTGGCTGGATGGCGCCAACTATATCGCCACCGACTGAGAAGCGCGATTATTCTGTCTCCAGGCACATCTGCCAGAATCCAGTTTCCAGAATCGTAGCCTGGCGGTAGGTTTCGACCAGTTGCTTGAACCGCGAATTTCCTCCCCGCTCGACGCTGATCCGCTCCAGGTTGCTGATTGAGCGGATTGCGAGTGCCTGATATTCCTCGCTGGCGTACATCTCGACCCACTCGCGATATGGATTTTGTGCCAGGGTAGAGGAATAGTCGAGTTGCAGGCGAACACCGATCTCGGCGTAACCGACAACACACGGCATCAGGGCGATATACAGGTCCAGCAGGTCACCACTTTGACCCTTGTCCAGGACATATCTCGTATAGGCCAGGTTTTCCTGGTATTCGGGCGCGCTCTCGAGTTCGGATTGGGTTACTCCGAACTGTTCGCTGAATCGGACATGCAAATCCATTTCGACATTGAGTGTGGAGTGCAGGATTTCGGATGCCCACTGCATGTCGCGTAAGCTGGTCGACTTGTAGGCGGCAAGCGCCCAGGCGCGGCAAAAGTGTATGAGAAACACATAATCCTGCTCAAGGTAAAGGCGAAATGATTCCATCGGCAGTGAACCGTCACCGACTCTCTCAACGAATTCGTGATGACAGTAATCCTTCCATTCGCTGGAACAGGCTTGTTTCAGACGGTCGAAAATGGATGTTCCATAGTTTTGTCTTTGCATAAATCAGGCCTCTGCAAGGGCGTTGACCGGTCAGTTGCCGGGTGCCAATGATTGAATAATCGAGCCTATTCTACACGAACACGGATAGGTAAGACCTGACCAACTCAACGGACCATGGTCAGCGAGATGGAACTAATGAGGAACACCAATGAAACTGAACGCCTGCGGACAGAGGCTCGGCAAGGGGAACCGGCTTGCCTGGCACTATCGACGGCCTGCTGGCCCATCATCTGCCCTGTGTACGGGTGAGCCGGCAGAAATTAATTTTCCAGCCGCTGAGGGCGCAGCACCGCTTCAGACCGAAACCCTTTCGCAAGCGGTGTTCCGGTGCGGACGTTCAATTGATTGCACCAGTGGAGTCGAGACTCTCGAGACTTACAATGACACCGGCCTTAACCGTCACCTGCACACCGGTATTGAAACGCGTGACACCAGCTGTCAGACGTTCTCGATTCACCCCGACCAACCGAATTCTGCGGTTGGAACGTGTACCTGGTGGAAGCGCTGCGCAAGGCAGGGCTGGCGCGCGGATGTTGAAGCCTCGGTTGAAGTGCGAGCCGGCGAATCAATTTGGACGATTGGGGCGACACTCAAGGCCAGTGATGCAGACGGCGTCGTTGCCGAAAAACCATAATCTGAGCGTATGCAGAGGGACTTAACTTGAGCATCAGGGGTTCGGCCGGGAACACGCACCCGGATCATGTTCAATGTGCCGCGACTGAAACAGAACCTGGCCCGCTTTTGTCAAGACGGTTGAATTTCACTTGTTGAACTGAGTAACATAGCCTTTTTATTTGCTTACTGAGTGAAAGTAATTTACGGAGGATAATCCATTGAAAACTTCAATGAAAAAGATGTTTACGGGCATACTGCCGCTGTTTTTTTTCGGTTTGGTCTCGGGTTCCGCGATCGCCGACAGCAGTGAACCCATTAAGATTCCGATCAAGAACTGGTCAAGTCAGATTGTAATGGCGCACGTGATTGGTGGTATTTTTGAGAGTATCGGCAATACCGTGGAGTACGTCCCTGTCGATAACCAGGCAAGTTTTGAAGCGGTTCGGACCGGTGACCTGACGCTTGTGCACGAAGTGTGGCAATCGACGATGCAGAACGCCTACTACGCTGCGATGGAAAAAGGCGGCCTGATTGATGCCGGAACTCACGCAGCAGAAACCCTAGAAGAAATGGGCGTTCCAAACTGGGTAATCGAGAAGGATTTATGCCCGGGCCTGCCGAGTTGGGAGGCACTGAAAGACTGCTATGAAAATTTTGCCACACCGGATTCAGACGGCAAGGGCCGGTGGTTGGAAGGCCCGCAAAGCTGGCACGGAGATGTCATGCCGAACCGCCTCAAGGGATTAGGCCTCGATGACACCTGGGTGGTCAAGTTCGCAGGGGCAGCGGATGCACTTTGGGCAGAACTCAAGGCTGCTGAGAAAGAAGGCCGGGGCACGATCATTTTCAACTGGTCACCAAACTTCACCGATGCTGCAGGCTTCACTTTCATTGAATTTCCACCATATTACGACGGTTGCAGAATTGTCGATGGCGGTGATGTGACCACCACAGGTTGCGGCTCCCCCACTGGATGGCTCAAGAAAGGCGCCAACTACCGGTTTCCCAGGTCGCACCCCAACGCTTACACCATTTTCACCAAGTTGTCTTTCACCACACCGCAGATCGGTTCCATGGCAGCGCTGGTTGATGTTGAAGGCATGACACATAAGGATGCAGGTGCCAAGTGGCTCATGGACAACGAAGATGTCTGGAAGCCGTGGACGGAATCCGTGCTTGGCGAATCCAACTGATCAGGCAAGTGTTCATCAAATGGCTGACTTTGGTGACTTGATTTGGAACCTGGCTCCTCCCTGCCTCAGGGAGGAGCCTGTATGAAAATTCCCGCGATGATCAGCCTGATCCCTTTTGAAAGAAAGATGTTCGCAACCGGCACTTGATTTATGTCGGCTCAAGACTCATCCGCTTCGCAACCCAAGACCATAATCAAGTGTGAGTCTGTCTACAAAATATTTGGCAACAATGCCAAATCGATGCTTGAACAGTCCGATGGAAAAGTAGAAAGCGACAAGTTTCTCGAGGCCGGACTGATTGTCGGCGTCAATAACGTGTCTTTAGAGGTCTACAGCGGAGAGCTGGTGGTGATCATGGGACTGTCAGGGTCAGGAAAGTCGACGCTGCTGCGCTGTATTTCCCGCTTGACCGATGCGACCGCTGGGAAAATATTTATTGAAGGTCAGGACCTGCTGGCTCTTGGCCGCAAGCAGCTGATTGAACTTCGCCGCAAAAAAATGGGCATGGTTTTTCAGTCGTTCGGTCTGCTTCCCCACAAGACGGTACTGGAGAATATAGCCTTCCCGCTCCAGGTCAAGGGAAGCAAAACCAGGGACAGTGTTGAACGAGCCTCTGAGATGATTCAGCTGGTTGGACTTCAGGGTCGGGAAAATTATTTTCCGAGAGAGCTTTCCGGCGGTCAGCAGCAACGAGTGGGTATCGCGCGTTCGCTCGCCGCAGAGCCTGACATCTGGTTTCTGGATGAACCGTTTTCCGCCTTGGACCCCCTCATCCGCAAGGAAATGCAGGATGAGTTTCTTCGATTGCAAAAGGTTTTGAGCAAAACGATCCTGTTTGTGACTCACGATATCGACGAGGCCCTGCGTCTTGCAGACCGAATGGCGATCATGAAAGATGGCGTAGTTGAGCAACTCGACACGCCGGCGAATATTGTGCTGAGTCCGGCGACCGACTATGTACGCAGGTTTACAAAGGACGTGCCGCGGGAGAAAGTCCTTAAAGTCGATTCCGTTATGGACCCCGCAGACCCCTCAGAGAAGCTGAGCGAGCTTAGAGTTCCGCTTGGCACCATTATCGAAACTGTCGCCGAAGACATTCTTGGACAGGACAAACCTGTCGGAGTGGCCAACTCTGACGGTGATATAGTGGGGACACTTCATTCATCCCATGTACTGAATGTCCTGTTCGGAGAACGGTCCGACTGAACCCGCGCGGACCGGCTACACTGTGTGATGGCAGCACGCTTTCAGAAACACCCCAGGCTCTATCAGTTCGGTCTTGTGCTGGCGGTGTTCTTTTTGCTTTGTTTTTCAATCTCTCCTGACGAATCCAATATTCTTTGGCGTCTGCCGCCGCTATTGAAAAGCATCCCGACGATCATTAACGATGCTGTGAACCATCTGATGTTTGACTGGATGCCGGTTCAGGTGTACGACCCGGTTATCGAAGACTATGAAGAAAAGCCGCTCTTCAGGGAATTTACGCGTTCTGTATCCAGTGGATTTCTGTTCGTCATCAACTTTCTGCGAGAAATCATTCTGGGCGGTAACAAAACAGTTGTTGTGTTCACCAGTTGGGATTTCATCAACGAGAATCCGTGGGCGCGGCTGCCGGCCATTCCATGGATTGTGATCCTGGGCTGGGCCGTGATTCTGGCATACAGGCTGCAAGGGAAGGGACTGGCTGTTCTAGCGGCACTGTGCACCGTGTACATCGCGCTGTTCGGACAGTGGAAGCCATCGATGGAAACGTTGTCATTTGTTTTGATCGCAGCACCAGTATCGGTCGTTCTCGGTATCGTTTTGGGTATCTGGGCCTATCGAAACCGGTTCATTGAAGCAGCGCTGAATCCGATTCTGAATGTCGCACAAACCATGCCGCACTACTCATACCTGGTTCCGGTCATCGTGCTTTTCGGTGTCGGAGATCACGCTGCGGCGATTGCAACCATCGTGTTTGCCACGCCGCCGATGGTTCGACTGACTCTGCTGGGACTGAAAATGGTACCCGGTGATGTTGTTGATGCAGGCATGATGAGCGGTTGTAACGGGTGGCAACTGATGTTCCGGGTGCTGATTCCCACTGCAAGACGAGATATTCTGATCGGCGTCAACCAGGTGGTCATGCAATGCCTTGCGATGACCGTCATCGCTTCATTTATCGGCGCCCAGGGTCTGGGATCCAATCTTATGATTGCACTGAACTCGCTGAAGGTCGGTACCGGTATCGAAATCGGGATTTGCATCGTCGTAATCGCGGTGGTGCTGGACAAAATGTCACTGGCTTGGGCGAATAAGCAGACGGACTACTTTGCCAACCTGTCTTTTGTGCGGCGACACAAGTATTCGCTGGCCGCCGCCGCAGTCTTTGTTGCCGGCTGCCTGCTGGCATACCTGGGCAGTTTGATTTTTAAGGACGGGTTCAATTATTTGTATATCGTTCCGCACAACAAGGGGATTACCACCGCACCCTACTGGCAATCTGCTGTGGACTGGACTTGGGATACATTCTTTTTCACGCTGAAGGGATTCAATGAGTTCTTGATCACGAAAGTGCTGGTGCCCATGAAAAACACCTACCTTGCCATGCCCGTTGCGGCAACGTTCGTGCTCATGATGGGGGTGGGTTACATTCTGGCGGGCATACGCTCAGCGCTCATCATTGGCGGATTCTTGCTGTTCATTGCCTTGTCGGAATACTGGGACAGGGCCTTGATTACTGCCTACATCACCTCTTTTGTAGTGATTGTTTCGGTTGTTCTTGGTGTGAGTCTAGGATCGGTCTGTGCACAGAGTAATCGCGCCAGCAGGTTCATTCTGCTGATTTGCGACTTCCTTCAGACCTTTCCGTCATTCATCTATCTGATACCGGTGATTATGCTTTTCGGCATCACCGACACCTCGGTCATCATTGCCGCAATAGTCTATGCGACCGTTCCAGCTACGCGCTATACGGTCGAAGGTCTAAGAAGCGTCCCGTCCGTACTGCATGATGCAGGCTCCATGATGGGTGTATCGCGTTTGCAAAGGTGGATATCCATCGAGCTGCCCCTTGCATTTCCGCACATTATGCTGGGTGTGAATCAGACCGTGATATTTGCTTTATTCATGGTCATCATTGGTGCCTTTATCGGCACCACCGACCTCGGACAACTCATCCTCAAGGCCATTTCCGATCCGCGGGGCACGGGGATCGGACTGACGCTGGGACTTTGTGTTGCCTTTATTGGACTTGCTGTTGATCAGATCATCCGTACCTGGGCAAACGAACGCAAAAAAGCACTCGATTTAAAGTAGAGGGACTGCACAAAGACTACACGACGGCAACCGTGGATTTACGCGGTTATCGCCACTGCACAGGGGACAATCACGCCTGGAATCACCATCATCTCATCGGTCGGCCTGTCAGGTTCGTATTTCGCCATCCGATGCAAGTCAAACACCCGCCACGCAGCAATCGCACCAAACGCCGGGCACTTGAGCAGGTCTTCGGCATCATCAAACTGGCGTTTCTCAATCTGACAGCCGATCTTCAAGGCATCAAAAATACCCCTCTATCCCCCAGCGCACCTCATACCACTGGCAAATGCACACCACATTGTCACCGCGCCCGCCTCACCCTCGGTGCACAGAAAAACCAATGCCGAACAAAACCTGTCACTGGTGAAACATTCCGCTTCACTTTCGATCGCACCCGTGTGAAACGATGAAAGGCTCAAAAAAAGAAAATTGATATATATTTGTACCCGAAATAGATTGAAGATAGAAATACAGGGTTCGCCTACCGCGGTTTTCTTGGCATCCTCAAACCGACCGCATATTTTTCACTTGATGGGCAAGCGTTATGTTGTATGGATCTTACGTCATCACGGATGGACAGATTGATGGTATTTGACACTCAATTGGCTCGACGGGATACACCCGGTTGTTTAGGTGTGGTGCACTTGCACCATTCCGGTTCAGCGATGATGCCGATACCGGTGATTGACGCATTTCGAGGCCATATTGAGCTCGAAACAATTCGCGGCGGTTATGAAGCTGAAGAAGAGGCCAAGGAAAAACTGAACGCAGTCTACTCCTCCATCGGCAGCATGATCAACTGTTCGTCCAACGAAATTGCCTTGACCGAAAGCGCAACAGTCGCATGGAACGCCGTGTTTTACGGCATCGCCCAGACATTGAAACCGGGTGATCGCATTCTCACGTCCAAGTCTGAGTACGTCTCGAACATGATTGCCTACTTTCAGGTCGCTGAGCGGACCGGTGCGCAAGTTGAGGTTGTGCCGGATGACGACACCGGTCAGTTGGATGTTCGGGCACTTGAATCCATGATCAATAACCGCGTCAGATTGATTTCGGTAACGCATGTTCCGACTCATAACGGGCTCGTCAATCCGATCAATGACATTGGTCAGGTCGCGAGTGACTACAACATTCCCTATATTGTTGATGCATGCCAGTCGGCCGGGCAGATGCCACTGGATGTGACACAGATTGGCTGCGACGCGTTGTCAGCTACTGGCAGGAAATTCCTGAGGGCACCGCGGGGAACAGGATTTCTCTATGTGCGCGAGCAGATGCTTGAAAGGTTTCCGCCGGTCACACTGGACCTGCACGCGGCAACCTGGACCGGCCCGCAGACCTACGAGTTGCAAGCCGGCGCGAGACGTTACGAAATGTTCGAGTCCAACATTGCCGCGCGGATCGGGCTCGGAGCGGCAGTTGACTACGCCATGTCCTGGGGATTGGCTGATATCTATTCGCGAATTCGCTTTCTTGCGGACCGCTTACGCGAGCAACTGGGACTGATCGAGCGCGTAACACTGCGCGATAAGGGTAAGGAAAAGTGCGGCATCGTCACTTTCACACTCGACGGTATCAATGCTGAGGAGTTTCAACAGCTGATGCGAAAGAAAAATATCAATGTCGGTGTTTCCAAAAGAAACTGTGCCCTGACAGATTTGGAAGAGTGGGGCTTGGATTCATTAATTCGCAGCCCGGTGCACTACTACAACTCAGATGATGAGATTGAGTTTTTTGTCAATGAGGTGAAGAAACTGGCTGAGTCGCTCAGCTGACGGGCAAGCTTGCGGCAGTATTCGCACTTTCCCAGGTCAGCATCGCTCGCTTGCGGCTGGTCCCCCATCGGTATCCACCGATACCACCACCTTTCTGAAGTACCCGGTGACAGGGAATGACGTAGGAGATGGCGTTTCGGCCGACCGCTGAAGCCACTGCCCGAACCGCATTCGGCCGCTCAACCCTGCTTGCGAGCCGGCTGTAGGACACAATCTCCCCGGGAGCAATTTCGAGCAGCGCCTTCCACACCCGAATCTGCAGGTTGGTGCCCTTGAGGTGCAACATGATCGATTTGTCTGTTTCGTCGGTTTCGAATATCCGACTGATCAGTTCGGCTGTCTTTGCCGGATTCATGACAAGGTCCGCTGCTGCCCACTGGCTGCCCAGCGCGACCAGTCCCTCTTCGCTGTCGTGGAAACTCATCCAGCATAACCCTTTGTCAGTTGCTCCCGCCAGGCAGGTTCCGAACGGTGTAGGATGCCAGCCATACTCGATTGTCAGCGAATCGCCGCAGTCACGATACTCCTTCGGCGTCATCGCATAGACATTCACCATAAGGTCATGTAATCGACTGGGGTTCGACAGACCGGTGTCCGAGATGACATCCATCATATCGGATTGGTCGCGAAGGAGCTGACCGCTCAACTGTGCAGTCAGATATTGGACAAACCTTTTCGGTGAGATGCCGGCCCAGCGCCTGAAGAGCCGCTGAAAATGGTAATCACTCAGTCCGACATGCGCTGCGACTTCAGAAAGTGCCGGTTGATGGACATAGCTCGTCTCCAGGTACCGTATGGCCCGTTCGATTCTTTGGTAATCATTCATCTGATTATGACCGTAATTCAAGTGATTCATTACCAACCATTTTCGGAAAATTGCGACTGCCTTGCAATCCGATTCTTGCTATAAAATGTCGTTTCGTTCATCTGTCAACTACAAGTCAATCAATATTTCAGCTGAAATGGATTCAGGTCTGCCTGCAAAAGCGCGTGTAGTCATTATCGGTGGCGGCTGTGTCGGCACCAGCACCCTATACCATCTTGCAAAAATGGGATGGGAAGATATCGTACTGCTTGAACGCAGGGAATTGGGTTGCGGAACAACATGGCATGCCGCGGGACTGGTCGGCCAATTGCGATCGAGCTACAACCTTACGCGGCTCGCGCAGTATACCACCGAACTTTTCGCCAATCTCGAAGAGGAAACCGGGCAGCCAACGGGATACCGCGTCAACGGTTCGATCGCGGTCGCTCCTCATGATCAGCGCTTTGAGGAGCTCAAGCGTTCAGTCTCCATGGCTCGTGCGTACGGTATCAAAGCCGATGTCATCACACCTTCGCAAGCCAAGGATCTTTATCCGGCACTGCATATCGACGACCTGGTCGGCGCGGTCTTTATCCCCAAAGACGGTCAGATTAACCCCTTGGATCTGGTTCAGGCCTATGCGAAAGGAGCGAGAATGCATGGTGCGATGATTCGTGAGAATGTCAAGGTGACAGACATCATTGTTGAGAACGGTGCGGTGTGTGGCGTTCAGACCGATCAGGGCGACATATCGGCACCAGTCGTTGTCAACTGTGCAGGCATGTGGGCGAGAGAGATTGGATTGATGTGCGGTGTGGAAGTTCCATTGCATGCTGCCGAGCATTTCTATGTCGTAACCGAGCCGATCAGCGACTTGCCATCGAATTTGCCGGTCTTGCGCGATCCAACGGGTTACACATACTACAAGGAAGATGCGGGAAAGCTGCTCATAGGCGCATTCGAGCCGAATGCGAAGCCATGGGGAATGGATGGCATACCTGAGGATTTCTGTTTTGATCAGTTGCCGGAGGACTGGGATCATTTCCAGGACGCGCTGAACAACGCGTTGCACCGCGTACCCATTCTGGGCAGTGCCGGTATTCATACCTTTTTCTGCGGGCCGGAGAGTTTTACCCCGGACAACCGATACTATCTGGGTGAGGTGTCGACGGTGAAAGGTTTTTTTGTGGCCGCGGGGTTCAATTCAATTGGAATTCAGTCATCCGGCGGCGCGGGCAAGGTCATATCCGAATGGATCGCACACGGACACCCATTGAACGACTACTGGGACGTGGATATCCGCAGAATCGCGCCGATGCAGAATAACAGCCGCTATCTTCACGATCGGATTTCGGAAACATTAGGACTTCTCTATGCCATGCACTGGCCATTTCGGCAACCTGAAACCTCTCGGAACGTCCGCAAATCGCCGTTGCACGACCGTCTGGCCGAACGAGGCGCATGCTTTGGTGAGACATACGGCTGGGAACGCCCTGACTGGTATGCGCCCGGCGAGCGCAATCCTCAATACGAATACTCCTACGGACGTCAGAACTGGTTCGAGAATGTGCGTGCGGAGCACGAAGCGGTACGAAGCAACGTCGGTATATTCGATCAGACTTCGTTCGCCAAATTCATGGTTGAAGGTCGCGATGCCGAGACATTTCTGAATCGGATCTGCGCCAACAATGTTGCAGTCGAGCCGGGCCGGGTTGTGTATACGCAGTGGTTAAATGAGCGCGGTGGTATCGAGGCGGACCTCACAGTCACACGGCTGTCAGAACGCCGTTATCTGGTGGTCACCGGCGCCGCGGTCCAGCAACGCGATCTGAGCTGGCTGCAACGACATGTATCGGATGACATGCATGTTGTGGTCACTGACGTGACATCCGGATATTCAGTATTGTCGATCATGGGGCCGAATTCGCGTAATCTGCTTTCGAAGGTGACGACAGCCGATCTTTCGAATGAGGCGTTTCCATTTCTTTCGTCAAGGGAAATTGAACTCGGTATGACATTTGGGCGGGCCTCCCGAATCACCTACGTCGGGGAGCTTGGATGGGAGTTATACATCCCCACTGACTTCGTACAGCATGTCTATGACGAGATTGTCGCCGCTGGAGAGGAGTTTTCGCTGGTTCACTGTGGTTACCTTTCATTGAATTCATTGCGGATCGAAAAGGCCTACCGTCACTTCGGTCACGACATTGCTGATGAGGACAATCCGATTGAGGCGGGACTCGGATTCGCTGTGGCGTGGGACAAGGACGGCGGATTCATCGGTAAGGATGCCCTTGAACCGATGCGAGGTAAGTTGCCGAATCGGCGATTGGTTCAATTTCTGTTCGAGGATCCGGAACCGTTGATCTACCACGAGGAACCGATCTATCGTGACGGCGAGATAGTCGGGCGTGTGACTTCCGGCATGTATGGCTATGCGCTGGGGGCTTGCGTGGGGCTTGGCTACGTCGGATGTGAGCAGGGCGTCAGTGCGGACTTCGTCAACAGTGGAAGTTACGAGATTGAGGTGGCGGGAGAACGATTTCCTGTTACGGCGTCCCTTAGACCGATGTACGATTCCCGCTCGGAACGGCCCAAGGCCTGAAATCCGAAGTCGAGTCCGGCAAAACCCATCATCCGGAGCATTCCGTGAGCGAGGAACTGTTTCAGACTTTTCCGTATCTGCGAGAGTGCAAGGCTGTTGTCCAGACAGTCGATGCGGACGCCGGAAGTTTCACCGTCAATCGCACTGTTTTTTATCCTACCGGCGGTGGACAGCCCGGTGACATCGGTGTTTATTTTGACAGCAGTGATCGGGAATACCCGATTACAGATACTCAGCGCAATCGCGCGACCGGAGACATCGATCACTTTATCGAAGACCTGGCCCAACTGCCGCAGGTCGGTGACACCATCTATCTGGAAATCGATTGGGAGCGCCGCCATCGGCTGATGCGCATGCACAGCTGCCTTCATCTTTTATGCGCGGTGATATCGGGGAAGGTAACTGGTGCGCAGGTGTATGATGGCCGCGGCCGCGTAGACTTTGATACCTCGGAAACCTATGACAAGAATCAGCTTTCCACCAGCCTGAATCTTCTCATTGAACAGAACGCACAATGCCAAAGCCTGAGTTATTCAACTGCTGAACTCAGTGCTAATCCGGAATTGGTCGACAGTCTTTCGGTGCCAGTTCCGCCGATTGAGGGATCGGTCAGATTGGTTCACTTCGACGGAATCGACATCCAGCCGTGCGGCGGGACACATGTTGCGAATACCGAGGAAATCGGGCATGTGAAGGTGGTGAAGATTGAAAGCAAGGGTCGACACAATCGACGAATTTCCGTGGTGCTGGATGATCGGAATTCGTCATCAGAATACGACAGTTCAGACAATTGACAGGTCCGAATGGAGGATGCCGTGCATCAGGGGATTATGAACTTGGCTTGCCCATTGGAATAATTCTCTAAAATCCCTGATCCGCAGATAGAGACTGCCAGTATCTCCCCGAGGTCAAAAAGTCATCGAATGTCCTTCAGCTTGCTTTCTGATATGTCAGCTCTCAGGTTGTACCACCACACAATCTGCTCATCGCTCACCACCCATCTATTGTGCACCATCAGACAAAACGCCCCCCTGCCTGTGTTCCATCGCATGCGGTGTGCGGGTCTCAAATTCGGTTTCCGAAACACTGCCATCCTCATCAACCAGTGCCTGCCAGCCGTCATCGGGTATCTGTATTTGGGGGAACCAAGGTTTCGTTGTGGCATGCGTGTAGCCCCGTTTTCTTTTGTATGCTGGGGTAAAGCGAATTTGCGATTTTGGATCACCGGCGAGAAACTACTGGTCAATACACCGACTTGATACCCCGGATTTACGCAAACCGCTTCTTTTTCATTTTTCTAAGCACACACTGAGCGAACCCGCGCCCCGCTTCTGCGTACAGATTGAAAGCAATACAGCCCTTGGCCTCAAGTTCCGCAGTGTGCTCAGGATAGCGTGAAATCACGGCAAGGACGCCTTTGTAGTTGAATTGTTTAGCCAGCGTGACGACATGCAAATTCTCCTGATGGTTCGACAGATTCACAAACAGTAATCGTCTTTCAGTCAGTTTCGCGTCAAGCCAGAAATCGTAGTCACTGGCGTCTGCGAGAATACAGCGGTAACCGTGCCGATTCAATTTGTTGACACGGTCGAGATTCTGTTCCACACCGATAACGCTGTCGCCGAACTGTTTTCTTAATTGCCTATATGCGCCAAGGCCGACGCGCCCCATACCGAGAATGACACAATCAGTGTCACCGAGCGAAGAGAACTTATCCCGCTCGAGGCGTTGGCGGCGTTCGAATTTCTGCAGAAAGTCCGAGCTTTTGCTGTACAGCTCATGCACCCAGGTATTGAAAGGCGTTGCAATAAATAGTGAAACTGCCATCGCTAGAGCCAAAGTGGTCAGCCATTGCGAAGAAAGCATCCCTGAAGAAACTGCGATTGACCCGACGATTAACCCGAACTCAGAATAGTTGAACAGCGAAAACCCGCAGAGAAACGCAGTTCGAGCCCGAAGGCCAAACGCTACGAGAAGAAAAAAGTACAAAAGCGGACGTATGAAAATCAGCAAAGAAAGTGCCAGCGCAACCAGCAGCATTTCCGCTGATGGCAGCCCGTAAAACCCAATTTGCAGAAAAAAACCAATAAGAAACAAGTCCTTCACCGATATCAGACTGTTGTATAGTTCTTTCGATTTCGTAGAATTGCCAAGGAATACGCCGATCAGCAGTGCGCCAAGATCGCCTTTAAGGTGAACCAGTTCAAACAGTTCATGGGCGCCGAAAGCAGCAACCACTCCGAAAAGAACAAGCAACTCTCCGTATCCGACTCGGTCAAGAATCCGCGTGAACAATGGTTTCAGCAACGGCAGAACAAGCAATCCCAATGCCCACAAACTGGGCAATTCATCGCTGGTGAAAACCAAAAAGCAGACCGCAAAAATATCCTGTACGATCAAAATGCCAATCGCGATGTCTGCGTGAAGCGAAGATCGTCCACCTCTTTGCTCAAATATCTTTACTGCAAATACCGTGCTTGAAAATGACAGGGCGAAAGCCAGAATCCAGGCAGCTGAATAACTACCGAGCGCGAGCGGTGAATAAAACAATCCTGCCAGGATAATCACCGGTACAGTCAGCACAACCGCAATAATCATGTGGGTCGCGGCAGTTCCCCAAACCTGTACCTGAGCCAATTCCCGAAGATTGAGCTTTAGGCCAATTGTGAATAATAGGAGGGTGATGCCAATGTCTGCCAGCTGGCGAATCGTTTCAATTTCACCGACGCCGAACTCATGAGCAATGAATCCCGCGAGCAGGAAACCGAGCAGTGGCGGATAACCGAGATGCCGAAAGGCCAATCCGGCAAGCAGAGCGACCATTAACAATACTGCTGTCATATTCGAACCCTTAGTGGAATGGTTTTTTGAATCCGTCAATCGTGACGCAAAACTGTCAAAATGATGCCGTATTGAATTTCAACCGGTCTTTCATATGACTCCCAACCCCGTCTCAGGCGTGGACACCATCACGGAAGAAACAGGACATTCCAAGAGTCAAGACATAGACAATTGAAAGAAGGTATTCTGATGGCAATGTGTCGGAACCAAGGCCGTTCTTCTATGGTGACCTGGGTCCCGAATTTGAATTTTGGGCCACTGCGCAGTTATTGCCTATCACTGGTGGCGCCGCAGGGCGACCCCATTGCAAAGACTGTGCAAGACTCAATAGCGGAGCAGCCGACGCAACCATCGTATCGTTCAATCCAACGAAACAGATTGTAGCACGAGAAAGATGATCAAGAACCTGACGTCCTCGCTCACTGCATATGAGATGAATCCTGAATAAGACTTTGTTTCTATGGTCTGCATAACGATGGAATCGGCTCCAACGTGTGGCAATTCAATGCGGACACGCATATCCTGACCTGACTTGAACATTTCGGTCAGCGCTTTGATGTCATTACTGATGAAGACCTGCACGCCGAAGGTGTCGAACTCCTCAGGGACTACCGGATGGTGATCACCGGATCGCATCCGTACTGCCACTCGCTCGAAAGGATTGACGGCCTTCAGTCGTACGTAAATCGCTGCGGGTAGCGGAGCCGTCTTCTCAACCGGACCGATTTGCCTGGGCAGGCTTCTATTCCCATGAGCACTGCAACAACGATGCGGCCCGCGTTACAGCCAAGCGCTAGAACGCTTTGCAGACTGAGAAGCCCTTCGACATCCTGCCCCAGGGCTGACCGGGATCAGTCCAAGTCATCCTCAAACGGAAAGTCCGAAAGCACAATCGGTCCGTCGGCGCTGATCCAAACCGGCTGTTCCAGTTTTACACCTTCGTGCCCGCCCTTCTCACCAACGTAGCTTTCAATGCATACGATCATGTTTTCCTCAAATACACCGTCGTAGGCACCATATTTTTCGTCCTCCTGATACCACAGAAACGGGTATTCGACTCCGAGACCACAGCCATGACCAACGTCAGCGTACCGGTTTGCCAGGTATTTTTCGGGCAATTGGTAGGCTTTCGAAGAATACTCAAGAAAAGACATACCGGGATGCAATAGTGAAATGTTGGTTTCGAGCTGAGTCCGGGACTCGCGGTAGAGTTTTCTTTGTTCATCAGTCGGTTTCGCATCGCCAACAATCCAGCTGCGGGAAATATCGTTGTAATAGCCCATCGGACCAATCAGATCGGTATCAAAGGACAGAAAGTCTCCGTTTTCGATCACTCGATCGCTGGTCTCCTGAAACCAGGGGTTGGTGCGCGGACCTGAGGTCATTAACCGGGTTTCCGGATACTCGCCGCCGCGGTGAACGCTCTGTGCCAGCAGAATTGACAACGCCTGCTGCTCGCTCATGCCGGGCTGAACCTGTTGCCTGAGTTCTTCCATGGCAGCCTCACAGGTTGAAAGCGAAGCTCGAAAAGCCCGGATTTCTTCCAGAGACTTGATCGCTCTTGCGTGTTCCATCACCTCTTTACCGTCCGACAGTACAAGTCTCAAGCGCTCAAGTGCATGGGCGGTCCCCGCATCCAGCCGATCCACCGCCAAACGACGGTTTCCACCAGCATGCTGTCGCACCAGATCGTCAATCTCGGAAGCCCATTTGGATTGAATTTCCGGTGTGCGCGGGCCGATGATCAAATAATCGGTAGACAGAGCCGGGCGCACTTCATCAATCGTGTCGAGATTTTTGAGCAGGTGCATACCGTTTGGCAATTCGAACATCACGCAAGGACCTGAGGTCAGAACCAGTGCATAGCGACAAAAGTTGTGCATGGTCCAAACTTGCATGTTACGTGATCCTGTAGCATAGCGGATGTTGATTGGATCGAAAAGAAGTACTCCAGCGAGGTCCTGTTTGGCCACTTGGCTGCGTACCGAGTTCAATCGGTATCGCCGCACCGCACTTTCGTCAATTGGGTGGGGTGAATCAAAAAGACCGGGCATCAACGCACTCCTGTAAAATGGCAAGAAGTCCTTTTGTTCGTACAACTGTTTTTTTTAATTTGTCCAATAGACGCAATCGATACCAGGCAAATCAGTGTCGTTTGGACTGAAGACAACAGCATTGGATGACAGCTCTTTCCACGGACGGCACCTAGCGAAGGATTCTGTCATAGCCAAGATCGGACAAATCCGGTGTTGATGAATTCACCATTAATCAGGACATTATAGAATTGACTTACGTATCGAAATATTTTACTATTCAAGCCAATAATTTAGAAAAAATTTCTAATTAGCAAGCTAGGTTTATCATCCCCATGCATAAAGGTAGTTGTCTTTGCAAGACAGTGACATTCGAGATTGATTCCGAAATCCACCGATTCCATCATTGTCACTGTCAGACCTGCAGGAAAGCTCATGCGACCGTGTACGGTTCGAGTGCGCTGGTCAAGGCTTCTGAATTTCGGATCCTGAGCGGCGAGGACGAAATCTCCCGCTATAAATCCTCACCGGACAAGACCCGGTATTTTTGCAGTAATTGCGGTACCCACGTGTTCGCTACCTGCCTGCGTGATCCGGGAGATGTGATCTTGCGTATCGGAACGATTGATGGCGATATTGGCATCAAGGCACGGGGACACATCTGGGTCAGTCATAAACCTGACTGGTATGACATCGCCGATGATCTGCCGCAACACGACGAGTGGTAAATTCGGATCCGCCTCTCCCAACCCAACACAAGGGGTCCATCAACTTGACCGGTTCAATGGAATAAATTAGGTACCACACCACCTCCACCCCCGCCCCCGAGTCCCTCGTCGTAAAGATGGCAAGTCGGGACGACAATCCCGAATTTTGTTGTCGTTCCTCAGTTTTTTTTCGGACTTCGTAGTTCGGTAAAGTACGGGAAAGATCTCACGTGTATGTGAACAACATCAGACCCCTGCGCACTTTCTGGAAAAGACCCAAGGCGGCGTTGGGAATTGACGGCGGGACTTTAGGTCGATTTGGTTGAATTCAGGTTGTGGCGAGCAGCACGATAGTTGACTTTACGATGTCATCGACCGTTGCGCCTCGGGACAGATCGCTGATCGGTTTTGCAAACCCCTGAAGAATCGGGCCGATCGCTTGGGCGCCCGCGAGATACTGGGCGATCTTGTAACCGATATTTCCAGAGTTCAAGTCCGGGAAAATGAGCACATTGGCCTGGCCAGCCACTTCACTGGCGTAGTCGACTTTCAATGCAGCCACTCTCGGATTTATCGCCGAGTCGAACTGGAACTCACCGTCAACCAGCACGTCGGGATTCTGTTTGCGAACCAGCTCGACGGCCTCGGTCACCTTGTCCACTTTTTCGTGGCGCGCGCTGCCCTTCGATGAGAACGACAACAAGGCAATTCTCGGCTCATCCTCTAGCAATTTTCTGGCATTGGATGCGGTGGCCAGCACAATTTCCGAAAGCTGGACGGCTGTTGGGTCGATATTGACGGCGCAGTCGGCAACAATCAGTGTCCTCGGTAGACTGTCGGCTGTCGCCGGTACCAACAACACAATGTAGCTCGACGCGGTAGTCACATCAGCCGGCGTGCCAATCATCTTCAACCCGGCCTCAATCACACGGGCGGTGGGTATTGATGCGCCGGCGATCAGCGCATCTGCGTCACCGCAACGCAACATCATTGTTCCGTAGAGCAGGGGATTTTTCATCATCTCCCTCCCTTCGGACAAACTGACTGGACGTCTGAGCCGGGTACAGTCAACCGCATAACGCTCCGCGTCGTGCCGGTTTTGCAAAGGATCGGCAATCTCAATCCCCTGCAGGGCGACGTTGCATGCACTGGCAAGCGAACGGACTTTCTGTTCCTCTCCGGTCAGGACTGGAACCGCGATTTTCTGCGCCGCCAGTATGGCAGCGGCACGAATTGCCCGCTCATCTGTAGCGTCAGCTAAAACAGCGACACGCGGTCTTTGTTGCGCCAGACGCGTCAGTCGATCAAGATCACTCACCCGCGCTATACAAATGACTTGTATTTATCGAGATGTCGCACGGGCTTGCTCAGCGCATCCCGTCTAAAGGGATCTCCAAGTTCTCGGGTACACATCACTTCGATCACCGTGGTCTTGCCTTCGTTCTGTGCCTCGCAGGCTTCGCGAAGCGCATCACCGACCATATCAAGATGATCAACCACGATACCCTCAGCCCCCATTGACTTGGCGATGCCAGCCCAGCTGGGATTGTCGAGATCGACACCCTCAAAACGGCGTCCATAGAAATCGACCTGGTTCTTTTTCTCCGCTCCCCACTGTCGATTGTTGAATACCACCGGGGTGACAGCAATATTTTCCCGGACGCAGGTAAGAATCTCACCCATGCTCATTGCCCAGGCACCGTCACCGACGTACGCGATCGCTGCCCGTTGCGGTGCTGCTGTCTTTACGCCCATGACAGTCGGAAACGCATAACCGCAGTTGCCGAAACTCATTGCCGCAAAGAAACTTCTCGGTTCCTCGAATCTCAGATAGCTGTTGGACACAGAACAGATATTTCCGATGTCGGTTGAAACCGTCGCATCGGACGGTGTGGCCTTTTCAAGCTCCCGGAGCACCTGCCGCGGATGGAGCATTCCCGCATCTTCCTTTGACACCAGCCGGCTCCACTCATCGACTTCTTCGGACCAACTATTCAGCTCGGATTCCCAAGACTGCTTCTCGCCGGCGATCTCCTCAAGACGTGCATCCCGATTTTTCAGACAAGCAACCTGTTCGCGGTTCCTGACGCGTTCGAGCAGTGCTGAAGCCGATTCGCCTGCATCACCACAGATACCGACTGCAATTTTCTTCACCAATCCGATCTTGCGGTAGTCAACATCGACCTGGATGATCTTGGCGTCTTTGGGCCAGTAGTCCATACCGTGCTGGGGAAGGGTGCCGAAGGGTCCCAATCGCGTACCCAGGGCGAGCACCACGTCCGCCTTGGAGATCAGTCGCATCCCAGCCTTCGACCCCTGATATCCGAGCGGTCCGCACCACAGCTTATGGCTGGCGGGAAACGAATCGTTGTGCAGGTAACTGTTGACGACGGGTGCTGACAGGTATTCGGCAAGTTCGACACACCCTTTCACCGCGTCGCCCATAATCACACCACCACCTGCCAGGATGACAGGAAATTCGGCTTCGGCAAGAAGACGCGCCGCGTCGTCCAGTGAATTGGCGCCACCGGCACCGCGTTCAATCACCTGCGGTTGAGGGACTTGTACGTCCACATCCCCATAGAAATAATCGCGGGGAATATTCAATTGTGTCGGTCCGCGTTCGGCCATGGCCATGTCAAAGGCACGGGCGGTTAACTCTGCCATTCGCCCGGGGCCGCTGACATGGGCCTGATACTTGGTTATCTTGGAGAAAATGGGCAGCTGTTCAGTTTCCTGAAATCCACCGAGTCCCATTGTGTTGCTTCCGGTTTCAGGTGTGATTGCCACAACCGGCGAATGCGCCCAGTAAGCGGCGGCGATCGCGGTGACGAAATTTGTGATGCCCGGACCGTTCTGTCCGATGCAGACACCGTGCCGACCGCTTACCCTGGCGTAGCCATCAGCCATGTGCGCCGATCCCTGTTCATGTACCGTGGGAATAAAGCGGATTCCGGCGGCTGGAAAAATGTCCAGCGCGTCCATGTAGGCGGAACCGACAATTCCAAAGACGTCGGTCACGCCGTAGGAGGCGAGTGTTTCGACAAACGCTTCGCTTGATGTCATTTTTGGCATAGTAGATACTTCCTTGGTCTCAAAATGTAAACGGGCTCAAATTTGTCCATTCAGCCCATATCCAGAATTTGCTCAACTGGCGTGTAATCGTAATTCAGGCTGGAGGCGACTTCGCTGTGCGTGATCTTTCCGTGACACACGTTGAGTCCGTTCAACAGATGCGGGTCACGTCGGAGTGCCTCTTTATACCCTAAATTCGCAATGCTCGTGGCAAAAGGTAATACGGCGTTATTCAACGCGTAGGTGGATGTTCGCGGAACCGCACCGGGCATGTTCGCGACGCAATAGTGTGTAATGCCATGCACGTCATAGGTCGGGTTCGAATGCGTGGTCGCCCGAGAGGTCTCAAAACAGCCACCTTGATCGATTGCAACGTCCACCAGCACCGATCCGGGTCGCATGGCCTTTACCAGCTCTTCCGTGACAAGACGGGGAGCGGTCGCACCGGGTATCAGTACCGCACCGATGACAAGGTCAGCCTCGGCTACGTGTTTTTCCAGCGTGCTTCTCGTTGAATACACGCCATTGGTGGAGCGACCGAACTGCTGCCAGTGCTCGTCAAGCACGCGGACATTGCGATCGAGAACGAACACGTCTGCACCCATACCGACAGCGATGTGTGTGGCATGCGTGCCGACCACACCGCCACCGATGATCACAACCTTGGCAGGTTCCACACCGGGCACACCCCCAAGCAGGATGCCGGTCCCGCCGTGTGGTCGCTCAAGGCACCAGGCACCTTCCTGTATCGCCATCCTTCCCGCCACTTTTGACATGGGAGCCAGAAGCGGCAAGGCACCGCTATCGTCGGTTACGGTCTCGTAAGCGATGCATACGGCACCGCTGGCGACGAGGTCTCGCGCCTGATCAGGATCCGGTGCCAGGTGCAGATACGTGAACAGAATCTGATCTTCCCTGAGCATTGCCCTTTCCGGGGCAAGCGGCTCCTTGACCTTGATGATCATGTCGGCACTGTCAAATACCTCCTTTGGAGTTCCGACAACTTGTGCTCCGGCTGAACGGTAATCGTCATCACTGGCACGGATACCCCCGCCAGCGTTTGTCTCAACTACGACGCTGTGCCCGTGAGCGACAAATTCCTGCACATTGCCGGGTACCAATCCGACCCGGAATTCGTCGGTTTTTATCTCCTTGATCACTCCGATTTTCATGGGTTGAAATTCCTTTTTTCTGACCTGTAAAACAAAATGAATAATAGGTGAATATGATAGTGTATGTTGATTTTTTCAAGAGTCTTTATTGCTTGGTTTCGTACCCTGTTTCGACTGAAAAACCGGCTTGCCGCGATCGTGTTGACTGTAACACTCAAACCTGTAAAATAACACCTGAAACCGCTTTGTCAGCGGTTGCAGATGACTTCAACACCGATTCACCCATTACGAATTTCGAGGCCTGTATTCATGCGACTGGAAATGGATAATTTATGGATGCCCTTTACGAGCAATCGAGATTTCAAGGCCGACCCGCGATTGATATCTCACGCGAAAGGTGTCTACCTCTACACACCTGAAGGCAGACAGATCATTGATGCGTCGTCCGGACTGTTCTGCTGTGCCGCAGGACACAGTCGGGACGAAATCGCGACTGCCGTTTACCGCCAGTTGAATGAACTCGCGTATTCCGCCCCATTCCAACTGGGACACGAGCACTCCTTCGAGCTTGCCCGTCGCTTGGCCGAACTGACTCCGGAAGGCATGGATCGAGTCTTTTTCGTCAATTCCGGCTCCGAATCCATCGATACTGCGATCAAGATCGCACTCGCCTATCACTACGCCAGAGGTGAGGCACAGCGTCAGCGCTTGATCTCGCGCGAAAGAGCCTACCATGGCGTCAACATCGGAGGTACCGCGCTCAGCGGCATGGTGAAGAACCGACAGGGGTTTGGGTTGACCATGCCGGGAATAGCCCATATGCGTCACACTTGGCTGGCTGAGAATCGCTTTGAGCGCAATCAACCGCAAAACGGCGCCTATCTGGCGGACGATCTGCAACGTCTGGTCGACAATTATGGTGCCGACACAATCGCCGCCTGCTTCGTAGAGCCGGTCGCCGGCTCGACCGGCTGTCTGGTTCCTCCGCAGGGATATCTGGAAAGATTGCGGGAAATCTGCGACAACAACGGTATTCTGCTTGTTTTCGATGAAGTCATTTGCGGATTCGGCCGAACAGGTGAGCCGTTCGGCGCACAGAGTTTTGGTGTGACGCCGGATCTGATGACCCTGGCCAAGGCGCTGACCAATGCCGCGCTGCCGATGGGTGCGATCGTGGTCGGCAGACATGTATACGATACCATTGTGGATGCAGCACCGGACAAGGCGATTGAGCTGTTTCATGGTTACACGTATTCAGGACATCCCGCGGCCTGCGTTGCCGGGCTTGCGACACTTGATATCTATCGCGATGAGAATCTGTTCGAGTGCGGCCGTCAGTTGTCAGGCTATTTTCAGGACTCGGTGTTCGCACTTCAGGAACATGATGTTGTGACGGATGTGCGGGGCTTCGGGATGATGGCAGGTATCGATGTGAGACAGGACGGCGCCCCGGGCAACGCTGGGCTGACGATACAAAAGCAGCTTTTTCATTCGGGACTGCATGTGAAGGCAACCGGTGATGCGCTGATTGTCGCGCCGCCTCTGGTCTCAACCAGAGCGCATATCGACGAGATCTGTGAAAAGTTTGCCGGCGTATTCAAAGCCTGTTGATCGGCACCGGCAGTACACAATATTTCGGGTGACGACCGGGCGGTTCGGGTCCGATCAGTGATCAGCCGCCAATCGAAGCATCGGCTCTGCCGACAAGCTTGTTGAGCTCTCGATGCTGACCACTTGTATCGGAGCCTATCCGAAACCCTCGTTTCTTGAGCTTCCGGATTGGTTCAGCAATCCCACCGGCATGGATATGGAGAATCCAACCAAGTCCTGGGCTGGCGCGATTGCGGCGATGGGCGATTCAGCTGAACAGAACATCACCAACGCATGCCGGGAGGTCGTGACAGACCAGGTTGAGGCTGGCATTGATATTCCGACTGACGGAGAGGTCTGCCGCGAAAATTACATTCACTATCATTGCCGACACCTTGAGGGGTTTGATTTCAATCAGTTGACCGAGCGTGAGCTTCGCGGTGGCACCTATCGAGCCCAACTGCCGACGATCAGCGGGCCTGTGCGTGCAAGAGATGTCGGATTCCTGGTACGAGACTGGAAACGTGCCCAGTCATTCACGAACCGTCCGGTAAAGATCACCATGCCCGGACCCCTGACTGTGACCGATTCCAACGCCAATACATACTACGAGTCGGAAAAACCGCTCGGTGCGGCGATTGCAGACGCATTGAACACCGAAGCGCTCGCCCTGGTCGATGCCGGATGCGTCAACATTCAGGTTGATGAGCCGGTGTTCGCCCGTAAACCTGATGTCGCCCTCGATTACGGAATTGAGAATCTGGAACGGGTTTTTCATGGCGTGCCGGCAAGCGTCAACAAGGTCATGCACATGTGCTGCGGCTACCCGGACCGAATGGATCGGCTGGACTATCCGAAAGCCGACCGCAATGCATATTTTCGAATTATGGGTGCGGTGGACGACAGTTGTGTGGATATGGTGTCCATAGAAGATGCCCATAGACACAACGATCTGTCACTGCTTGAACTGGCTGGCAAAACCAAGGTCATTCTCGGTGTGGTGGCGATTGCCCTGAGTCGGGTCGAAACGGTCGGGCAGATTGTCACACGACTGGAACAGGCTTTGCAGCATATTGATCCCGACCGATTGGTTGCGGCACCGGACTGTGGGCTGGGATTGCTTGGCCGACACCTGTCTGTAGTGAAGTTGCGCAATATGTGCGAAGCGGCCGCAAAGCTGTCCAGCTCAGCGCACGCCCTGTAGTCCGAACTCGGTGCGGGTCGTTGTACCGGCCCGTGCAACGAAACTGTGCATCTCGAAACCAATCTGAAACTGGCTTATGAACCGTCACCTGACCAGTTTCAAACGCAGGACAATATCATGTACACCGCCAGGTTAGCAGGAAGTCAGGTTCTCTGAAATCAGTGCAGAATGTCAACCCGTATGGTCAAAATGTCGCAATCGCGATATTGCTGATGATGAACAGATGACGACAAGTGTCGCAATAGTCGAAGCGACATCTCCTCTTGCACATGATCCAAATCAACCTGTTCACCAAGCAGCGCGATGCGGTCCTGAATATTTTCCGCGCTCGAAGAAGCGATAAACTCAAGAAATAACTGGGCCCCTTCCCTATACGCATCGACGCGTAGGTGGTGTCGTTCGTATTGTTCTTTCAATTCAGTTCTCTGAAGCAATGTGAGCAGTGTCTCTTCACTGACAGCGGAGAGACGTTCGCTCATCCTTTCATCCCATCCATTGCGAATCGCTATGTTGTTGAGAAACTTCTGAATCGGTACCAGTGCCGACAAACTGAGATTCGTGTCAAGTCGGTGGCGACGGGGTTTGGCGAGTTCGAGCAGCAAAGTCAGCAAAATCGCAGTAGTCCCTCCCGCTACCATCCCATTTTGAAACATCCCTCCTGCAAAATCTGAAACAATTTCCGGAAAGATGGAATCCAGTTCGAAACCTACGCCAAGCCAGAATGAGATGCCGACGATTGTACCCTTGCGAAAATTAATCTCGTCCTGAACAACAATCTTCATGCCGATGATGAATATTGCCGCCATCATCACCGTAATGAATGCCGCTACAATCGGGCCGGGTATCGCAAGAATCGCCGCGAGCGCTTTAGGGAGGAGCGAAATGGCAATCAGCACGATCCCGAGCGCGACGCCTACTCGTCTGGAACTGATTCCGGTGATTTCGACCATTGCAGAACCGGTCGGGCGATAGCCCAATGGAGAAATACCCGCAAAGCCCGCCAAAAAATTTCCTATTCCATCTGCGTTGATCGCACTTTGAACTGATCTGAAGTCGACAGCTCTGGGGGGTCGCCACGAAACTCGCTGAATTGTCACAGAACCGCTGATCTGCTGAATCGTGCACACCAAGGCGATGAATATAAAGGCGGGCAGCAGTGCCCAGAATGAAGAATCAAAATTGAGATCCAGACCAGGCCAGTACATTTCAGGCAGTCCAACCCACGAAGCATTCACAACTCGATCAACATCATAAATTCCGAACAGTGCCGCCACTATTGAACCGCTGACGACGCCAATAAATGGGGACCACAATCGCATCAGGCCTGTACCCAAGAGCATCAAGATGACGATTACAGCAAATGTCGTCGATGCGCACAAAGGAGCTGCAAGATCGGAAACGCCTTCAGGTACGTTTTTCAACTGATCAAACAGGATGGGCATAACAGTCACAGGTGTCAGCAACATGATTGTTCCTGTTACTGTGGGCGTCAAGATCCTGCGAAACAGCAGGAGTTTATAGGAGAAGACAATCTGTGCAAGTGCCATTGCGACAACCAGGGATGCAAGCATCTTCAAACCGCCACTTGTGATTGCCGATACGCTTGCGGCGATTGCAACACCTGCAGTGCCTGCAGCGACGATATAACCTGCATTCGATCGACCAAAGCGCATCGCGTGCAAGATCGAAACCATGCCGCATATGACAACTGAGGCGAATACTGCCCATACCACTACAGATTCAGTTTGTCCAGCCGCCCGAAATACAATTGTTGGGATCATCGCTATACTCGGAAGCAGCACGGTAGCGATCTGAAGAGCCAGCCCGGCTGCGAGTCTGGATGAAATATTCGCGTCGGGAGACCTGCGTGTTTCTGTATGCATGCCCGAACCGCCAGACTGCGTATTTTGTCTACTCATTGCGGAATTTGACGCATGCAATCAAGTGGCTGAACTGCATATCGAAGAAGTGTTCGCACCAGTCAGAGTTGGATTTTAACAGTGTGCGACAAATTGCTTCCGATTCCGGCAAGCGAAACTTCGAGAATAAAGGGAAACAGTTGCAAAGAAATCAAACGGTGAAACAAAGAAATGAATTTGCTGACTGATTCAAAAAAACCGCTGAGTTGCTGCGTGTACTCAATCTGTGTCCGTATCGCCCATAGAATGAAAGATTTTCGTATTACATATACTACAATTGATTGACAAGCGAGCGTTGCTCACAGCAACGCCAGTCATTTTAACATTCATTGAAATGGTGATGAAATAGTTATGATTTATGAATTGCGAACGCACACAATTCGCCCGGGCAGCGAGCAACACGTCGTTGATGCAGGTAAGCGAATCAAGGAAATTCGAGGTGACAGCTGCGGGACACTGGAAGGCAGTTGGACGCCATCAACCGGTCAACTGAATCAAATTAATATATTGTGGAGTTACCCTGACCGAAATGAGCGTCAGAGACTTCGCAAAGACCTGATGAAAAACGAGCGTTGGACGAATGGTTATCTTCCCATGATTTCCGAATACGTGAGTCGTTTCGAACTCAAAATTCTCGATCCTATAGCGCCGTTCCATCCCCCTGCGACCGAAGGTAATATATATCTTCTGCGTTCCTTTCAAACACTGCCGGGTCAGGTTTGGAAATGGGCAAATATGTTTCGGGAGATATTACCGGTGCGTGAGAAGTACTCAAAAAATGTAGGTGCGTGGATATCCGATGCGAATATTCCAGACGAGGTATACCTCATGTATGCTTACCCATCAATCGATGCAATTACGCAGTGTGCCCGGAACATGGCGGCCGACCCGGAATGGAACAGCTTCATAGAAGAATCATCTAAGATTCTTCGAAATCGCCACCTCACGGTACTGTCACCAACGCCCAGTTCACCGATGCGGTAAATCTCAATGCTGCTCCGCGAGGTAAAACGCGGACAGCTGGCGAGTTTACGTTTTGCATGGGGCTTGTCGCGTCGATATCGAAATATTGCAATGTCCGGCTCAGCTGAACATTGTATTGGGCAGATATGTAGCGATGCTCGGGACGGCAATCACCAGGATAATCGCGATTGCCATCGCTAGCCAGAACGGCATGATACCTCGGAAAATGGTGTTGATCGGCACATCGGGCGCAATTGACTTTACTGCGAAAACATTGAGTCCGACTGGCGGAGATATCAGTGCCATTTCTATTACCAATACAAACAGCACCGCGAACCAGACAAGATCAACCCCCTGACTTTGCAGAATTGGCAGCACAAAAGGAACGACCAGGACGAGAATTGCGAATCCGGTCAGAAATGTTCCGAGTGCAATGCATGTAGCAAGAGTGACAACTACAACCTCCAGGGCGGTGAAGCCTTGCGAGTCAACCCACTGGGCAAGCACTGACGTCACTTGAGTGAAACCGATGAATGTCTTGAATACGAAAGCGCCAAATACAACCAGGAAAATTGTGCCGGTAGCCTGCAGGGTATCAAGTATGACGTCCTTGATACTTGACCAGTTGAGTGTACCTCGAATCAAGGCGCTCAACAGAGTCAGGGAAGCGCCGACTCCGGCCGCCTCAACCGCGGAAAAGACGCCGAGATAGATTCCGCCGATTGTGATCAGGATTATTCCGGCAATCCACAGGGCACGCGCTGCGAGGAGGATTCTTTCTCGAATCGGTGCGGATTCAGCGGCCTGAGGTGCGAGAGACGGATTTCTCAGTACAGTGAGCCAGATTGTGAAGATAAACAGCACCGTCAGCAGGAGCCCTGGGAAAATACCTGCAATGAACAGCCGTCCAATAGACTGTTCCGTCAGAATTGCATAGAGAACAAAGCCAACCGACGGTGGAATCAATATTCCCAGCGTACCGCCGGCTGCAACGGTGCCGGTTGAAAGTGCAGAGTTATATCGATAGCGCTGCATTTCAGGAAGACTGGCGCGTCCTACTGTGAGGGCTGAAGCAAGTGAAGAGCCTGATAACGCTGAAAAAATGGCGCATCCTACAACGGTTGTGATTGCCAGACCTCCTCGGAGGTGACCGAACCAGCTTTGGGCTGCCGCGTACAGGTCTCGACTCATGCCCGAGACCGCGGCAAGGTTGCCCATCAGAATGAACAGTGGAAAGATGATCAGGGAATAATTCGATGCCTGGCTGAAAATCTCGCTTGCCACTGCCGGCAAACTAGCCTGCGGGCGGATCAGCAATATTCCGGCAGCGCCAACAAAAATCAACGCCAATCCCACCGGCATCCGAATCAATAACAATACCGAGAGCGAGCCGAATCCTAATATTGCAATTAACGTGCCGCTCATTGTGCTGTCAACTCATATGAGCACGACTATCTCCAATGAAGCAGATTGAACACGATCTGATATAGCAAAACCAGGAAATAAAAGGCCATTGATGCCGCGAGAAAGTAGTAGAAAGGCACATGTACAATCGCCAGGCTGCCGGTCACTGCCCCGCAGGGAAATCCGCACGAACCCACAGTAGCTAAAGCGTAGGCGACATAACTGACAGTTCCCGCGCCGAACAGTCGAGCCGCAATTCCGCAGAATTGCATCACACGATTGCCTGCCATCAGCTCGATGAGATCTACGCTGACATGGGACTTGGTCCACGCGCCATATGCGATTGATGACGCGGCAATGATCGTCAGAACCAATACTGAGATGTCCTCGATTCCATATATCGGATCGTTTATGACGTATCGAGCGATCACAGCCACATCCACCAAGGTCATCAGGACTAACAGTGCAACACCGCCGATTACAGCGAACGACACGGCAATGAACTGAAGATATCGTTCCCAGGGTGAAAGCATGATTTCGTCAATCAAGCCCTGATTTCATCATCGATACAATCTCGGACGCTTTCATGTCTCCTACGGTCATGTTCATAAGATCATCCAAAGTGTCCATAACCTCGGTCCTGAAACGCTCTTTCTCTGATTCCGGAATGTCGATCACCTCAACGCCTGCATCGCGAGCGTCCTGAATACCTGCCAAATCAGCTTGGTGGTAGCTGTGTGCTCCTGCAATGGCAAGTTCTTCAGTCGAAGCTGCGTCAATCCATGCGCGTTGCTGCTCACTGAGATTTTGATAGACCTGTTTATTCATCAATATAGCGAAAGACAGCCCGGAGCCAGGAAAATACGTGGTCACGTATTTTGCTGGCTCATAAAGCTTAAACAGCCGAATGGCTGCCGGAGTGGTGAGGACCCCGTCTATTACGCCATTGGCTAAATTCTGGTGAACTACGGTAATGGGTTGCGACACAGCACTTGCCCCCACCGCCTCAACGAATCGCGCGGCCAGCTTGGATGCCACTCGAATTTTCATCCCCTGCAGATCTTCCAATGTTCGTACTGCTTTGTCGCGGGTGATGAGAATTTGCGGCCCGCTACCGATTAATGCCAGTACTTTTGCGTCGTACTCCGGTTCAAGCTCCTGACGGGCATTGATAAGCGCATGAGTGCATTCGACAGCGTTATCGCATACGTCAGGCAACCCCAGCAGATTAGTTTTTGGGAACAGATCACTGGTATACCCTGGGAGCGCATAAACTATGTCTGCAACCCCACTGAGCATTATGGAGTACTGTTTTGGCGGTGACGAATTCAGCGCACCCCCGGGAAATTGCGTGACTGTGATCGTACCATTGGAAAGTTCCTCAATGTGCCTGGCGAATGGTTTGAATACCGAATCGTTAAAATGATGCTTCGGTCCCATGAAGTAGGCGAAACTCAAATTGATTTCGGTTGCCGCAACATTGCTGGTTGCCAAGGCCGCAAGCAAACAGATCAGAATCTTAAATCTAGACAACATTTGATACAGTTCCCGGCGATGTCAGGAACCATTTGTTCCTGACTTCCGATATAAACAGCGACAATACAGCTCGCCTCAGGTTGATTTTTCCGAGCAGTGCAAATTTTCAGCATGCGACTGCATAAGGCAGTTTAACCAAAAAGGCTGGCGAAGTGCAACATCGTGTACTCGCTCACCACATATGAGACTGGCGTCGGGCAGCCGGTAAGGAATGATTGACGTCAAGCTGGTTGGTCCCCAGTCAAACGCAGGCCAAGCGCACGAAGGGCCGAACCACCTGCGATGACGACTAGCGTCACTCAAACAACCGCTCGCCAGGATATGCAAAATTTTGGGGCGAATCGTTACGAGAATTGTTAGAATATCGCCTCTACTTGCCTGACCTTATTCGTTGAATCAATGATTTTTTTGGGATTCTTCCAGGTCAGGATGAGTCTGAAACAATACTATTGAAGGATTGAAGCCTATCAATGGTCCCGATTTACCGGGCATAATCAATAAAATCTTTTGGAGGTCAAAATGAATTTAAGGAAATCTGCATGTGCAGTGATTTTGTCTATTGCCGTATCCGGTGCTGTTCAAGCTGCTGATGAGGTCAATGTCGCATTCTTTCTCGAGTGGGCTACTCCGAATCAGGTCGCTAAAGTTGAAAAAGTCTACGACGATGCCTTGGGCGTGCCGGTCAACTGGACCAACTTTGACGCAGGCACGCAGATGACCGAAGCAATGCTTGCCGGGGATATCGACATCTCCTACAGTCAGGGACTTGCTCCGTTCATCAATGCTGTCAATGCAAATGCACCGATCAAGCTCGTCGCGATCGCTGTACAGTATCCAGCTAACGACTGTGTGGTTCGCAATGGCGAGGGCATCGATAAGACCAATGCTACGGAACTCGAGGGCAAGTCTGTCGCAGTCCCGATCGCCACCATGGCTGATTACAGCTTCAGAATGATGATGCGTGCTTTGGACGTGGATACGGATAAGATCAACGTCGTGGACCAGGTTCCGGCCGATGCTGCCGTATCACTGGCTGATGGCGCGGTTTCCATGGCCTGTGGATTTGGCGCTGACTCGATGGCGAAGATGTATGAGGTCGGCGAGCCTTTGCTTTCTGCGGCCGACAAGGAAGACGCAGGCATCATCAGTTTTGATGTTATTTCAGTGACCGAGAAGTTCGCGCAGGAGAATCCTGACATGGTGCGAACGTTCCTCTCCGTCACCGACGAAGCGAATGCAGCATTCGCGGCCGATCAATCCAAGGTTGATGTAATTGCGAAAGATGCCGGTCTGAGCGTTGAGATGACGCAGAATCAGATGTCTGAATTCCACTTCCCGACCAACGAAGAACAGTTGTCACAGTACTTCAATGATGGTGGGCTGGCTTCTGTAGCCATTGCAGTGGTTGGCAGTGCGTTCGCCACGGCAGAAAATCCGGCATTGGATGATTACAGTGCCGTTGTTGATACTTCTTTCCTGCAGTAATCAACGTTTACTGAAATGTCATGAGCCGGACTGGATTGACGAAAGTCCGGCTCATGACGATTCAGGATGAAAATTCCGCTTCCATGATCTGTCCCGCGACGCATCTGGCATTATGAGTGATCTGGTTGCCGACAATCTGGACATGCAGTTCTTCATGCCTGAAGGTGCGGTAGTCCATGCACTCAAGGATGTTTCGTTCACCCTGAAACAAGGAGAGCTGCTCTCTGTTCTCGGTCCCTCCGGTTGCGGAAAAACCACTCTGCTCAATATCGTAGCCGGATTCTTGCACCCCACTGGGGGCAGTATCTCGCTGGGCGGTAACATCATCGAAAAACCAGGTGTCGATCGCGGCATGGTATTTCAGCAGGGTGCCTTGTTTGAATGGCTGACTGTCGCCAACAATGTCAATTTCGGTCTTCGGATGAAAAACGCCGATCCCAAGGAGACTGCCGAAAAGGTAGAGGAATGGCTTGATATTGTGGGACTTCAAGGGTTTGGCGGGACGCCAACCTATCAACTGTCAGGTGGCATGCAACAACGGGTTGCACTGGCCCGCTGCCTGATCAATGATCCCGATGTCATCCTGATGGATGAACCGCTTGGCGCGCTCGATGCCCTGACACGGGAAAAAATGCAGTCACTGGTATTGAAAATCTGGAAGGAAACCGGAAAGACAATCATGATCATCACCCATTCAGTGGAAGAAGCGCTGTTATTGGGTGAACGTCTGTTTGTCATGGCACCCCGACCGGGTCGGCTGTACAAGGAATACAATCTTCCGTTCGCAGAGATGGGACTGACCGGCGATTCGCGCGAAATAAAAAATGCCGATGACTTCACACAGACCAAGGAAGAGATTCTCGCCATGATCTGGAATATGGAAGAAGAGATCATGGGCAAGGTCGAAACTTCCTGATCGAAATCGCTCATGGTTGTTGTTGGCACAATATTTGTCTGCCTGGTCCTCGCGCTGGTGTGGTCGATCTTCTATGGACGACGGGTCATACGGACTGAAAAAACCGACGCCGTTTTCGGAAATCCCGTTCGTGCACTCGGCGGCTGGCATTGGGTTGTCTGTGGCGTGTCCAGTCTGCTCATATTCTGGTTGTGGTTTTCGTGGGATGCAGGTCGGGCGTTTTTCCCCGGTGCGGCAAACGAATTATGCCAGGTCGCCAAGTTAAACCGGGCTGTCAATCCAATACGCTCTGCTTATCCGATCGACAATAGATACCTGCTCGGAACCCGATTGCTGGAACGGGACTTCAAGCAGATTGAATTGCTCTACGAGTCCCTGGCCGGAGTCAATTTCAACGAGACTGACCGCAAGGAAGTGACCGAGGTCATCGATCTCATGCACAACGCACTCGAGGCACAGGCCAACTCCGAATATCTTTCTCACGACACTGTGGAAAAATTCGCCGATGCGGCGTCCAGGATCAATCATGTCGCGAATGAATTGACTGATCCGGACTATCCTGGCCCCGCAGACAGTGAAGCATTGGAAAAAGCGCTCAGCCAGCCCGGCTGGGGCGAATCAAGTGCTGAGATTCCGGTTCTGCCAACGACTGACCGCGGGCGTGCGTTCGACGCCGCAGCCGAGGTCATGGAGGGAATCGCAGAGGATTACGGAAAAATTCGAAACGACAGTGCGCAGATCACGGCGATGATTGCCGAGATGAGTCAGAGAATAGAGGCATTTGTCATTGACGAAAGCGGTACTGAAGTCGATGTTGAGCGGCGCGAGGAATTACTGAGTCAGGTCAAGAAGATATCGAAGCGAGTCGATAACCTGAAGGTGTTCCCCTCCGAGACAACCGACGCGGTTGAGGCCGCACTGCGTAATCTCGATGCGGCGATGGATGAGCGGCAGGGTATGCTGCGGGTTATTGACATTTGGGCAATGCCGGGGGGCGAGATATTGGCGGGCAATAACGCCTGTTCGGAACAGGGTTCCGGACGGTGGCTGCCGAAGCCTTCAGACACACTCGCAACCTTTGTATACATGGCACATCCGGACAAGGGGTATAAGGGATTTCCTCTTCTGTGGTTCAAGATGAAGCCGGTTTCTGAAATGGTTGGTTTCATTCTGCCTGACTGGATTGCGAACCTGATGCCTGGCGAGCATGCGCGCCACAACGATCAGGGCGTGATTGAGACAAGGTTCAAGGACAAGGTCTACAACATCGTCACCGGCAACTTCAACTCGTTTTCGGTACCTGTGCCGACCGGCCACATCTGGGACTCAATCATGCGAGTTCTTGCCGGTTTGTTTCTTGGCGTGATCTTGGGTGTGCCGCTGGGACTCTTTATGGGTCTTTCCAGATTCGCCAAAGGATATTTTGACCCGTTGGTTGAGCTTTACCGCCCGGTTCCCCCACTCGCTTGGGCGCCGTTGATCCTGACTATTTTCGGAATCCAGGATGATGGTAAGATTTTTCTTCTGTTCATGGTGGCGTTTGCGATCATGGTCATTTCGGCTCGTACCGGCGCGACCGGAACACAGTTATCGAAGATTCACGCCGCGCACTCTCTTGGCGCCTCAAGCCGACAGATTGTCCGGCAGGTCATCCTGCCGAATTCGTTACCGGAAATTCTGACCGGAATCAGGATATCAATCGGTGTCTGCTGGGGAACACTCGTTGCCGCGGAGATGCTTGCGGGGACTACAGGAATCGGATTTGTCGAAAACGTGGCCAGGAAGCAGTCAGACTATGAGATCATCTGGATGACGATCATCGTCATGGGGGTGCTCGGTCTGATTTTCGACATGATCATGCGTTTTGTGATTGACAAGACCATCCCCTGGAGAGGAAAGGGATAGCTTGGCTCCAACCGGTTCGTCACTGCGATGGACCGCAGCTTGTCCGATACGGACACTCGGGTGAATCGCCTGGCAGGTGAGAATTCTGCCTCAAGGGATACTGGCAGCCGCTATCTGCGGACAAGAAACCCACACTCATTTCGGAGACAGCTAATTTTGCTATACTTCGCGTTGAGCCAATGGTCAAAACTATGCAGGTCGGCAAGTCATGGATATGCAAGTCAAGGAAACTCTATATCACTACGTCAACGGTAAACGGGTAGAGGGCCGCAGCGGTCGCTATGGTGATATCTACAACCCGGCGATCGGTGCTGTTGTCAGGCAGGTACCGTACGCGAACGCTGAAGAAGTCAGCAATGCGATCGATGTCGCTGCCGAAGCATTGCCCGGATGGTCCGCGACACCGCCGGCTGCCCGTGCCCAGGTCATGTTTGCATTTCGCGAAATCATCAAAAAGAATATGGATTCCATCGCGAGGGCGGTATCCGAGGAGCATGGTAAAACCGTGGAGGACGCGAAAGGTTCCATTAGTCGAGGTCTGGAAGTTGTCGAATTCGCCTGTGGTATCCCACAGCTTCTGAAAGGTGAGATGTCCGAGCGTGTTGCAAGGAATGTCGAGAGTTATTCCATTCGACAGCCGGTCGGAGTCTGCGCAGGCATTACACCGTTCAATTTTCCGGCGATGGTTCCGATGTGGATGTTTCCGGTCGCGATAGCATGTGGAAATACCTTCGTATTGAAACCATCCGAAAAAGATCCGTCCTGTCCGCTCATGCTCGCTGAGATGATGAAGGAGGCGGGTCTGCCCGGCGGTGTGCTCAATGTGGTCATCGGCGACAAGGAAGCAGTCGACACGATTCTGATGCATCCCGGTGTCTCAGCGGTCAGTTTTGTCGGTTCGACTGCAGTTGGCGAATATATCTACCAGACGGGCTGCAAGCATGGCAAGCGGGTTCAGGCGCTGTGCGGCGCCAAAAATCACATGGTAGTCATGCCGGATGCGGATATGAACCAGGTGGTCGATGCCGCGGTCGGTGCGGGGTATGGCTCGGCCGGTGAACGATGTATGGCAGTGTCGGTCGTGGTTGCTGTCGGAAAGGACACCGCGGATGAGCTGGTTGAGCGACTGAAGCCACGTGTCACGGATCTGAAAATTGGACCCTACACCGACTCAGAAGCTGAAATGGGACCGCTCGTCACACCAGAGCATTACCAAAAGGTCAAGTCTTATGTTGACCTCGGCGTTGAGGAAGGTGCGGATCTGGTTGTGGATGGACGTGATTGTTCGATCAAGGGCTATGAGGAAGGCGCGTTCCTTGGCGGGTGTCTGTTCGATAAGGTTACATCCGATATGAAAATCTATACGGATGAGATATTTGGTCCGGTACTGAGTGTCGTTCGAGTCGACAGTTATGACGAGGCTGTCAGCCTGGTCAATGATCACGAATATGGCAACGGCGTGGCGTTGTTCACAAGAGACGGTGGCTTTGCCCAGGATTTTGTATCCAATGCCAGGATCGGCATGGTGGGAATCAACGTTCCCATTCCGGTACCCGTCGCATATCACAGTTTTGGCGGGTGGAAGCGTTCACTGTTTGGTGACCACTTCATGCATGGACCGGAAGGAGTTCGCTTTTATACCCGGATGAAGACAGTCACGGCGAGATGGCCGACTGCCATCGAGGCTGGAGCGAAGTTTCACTTCAAACGGGGCAGCGACGACAACTGACGGTTTTTGGCAGAATCGCAGTTGCGCAGTCGGTTATCGGCTGCGCCCGACATCTTGTCAGACCATGTCAGGACGACATGTCTGATCCAGTCGCAGATTATCGATCAGCCGTACTCCACCGACCTTTACAGCAATCAACGCGACCGCACGGTCCAGTTCCCCGACTGGCGGGTTTGCGCGCCAGTTACGGGGGTCCCGGACTTGCGCATATTCGACGTTGATGGAGCATGCATCAAGAAAGGACTTCATAGCGGCGCTTAGCGTCTGACTGTCGCGGATTCCGCTGTTCCACATCTTTTTGACCTCGATCAGCGCCCGAAAAATATTTTTGGCTGCTGTTTTGTCCGCATCCGATAACAGTCGATTCCTCGAAGACAGCGCCAGTCCGGAATTTTCACGTACTGTTTCGCAGGCGATGACCTGAGGGTAGCCCAGACTTTCTGCAAGGTGTTGTACAACCAATAATTGCTGATAGTCTTTCAGTCCGAAGTAAGCGCGACACTCACCGACGAATCTGAACAGGCGATCGACGACTGTGCACACGCCTTCGAGGTGACCGGGGCGATAATCGCCTTCAAGTCCGACCGCATAAGGCCCCGGATCCAAGATCTCAACCTCTTTCAGACTGGAAGCCTCTGGAAACATATCCCGACTGGTGCCGCTGAAAACCATGTCGCAACCGAGTTCCTCGAGAATCCGGTAGTCTGAATCAAGTTGTCGCGGATATGTCTCGTAGTCATCCGGGTCATTGAATTGCAAGGGATTGACGAAAATACTCGCGCAGGTGACATCATTTTCGTCGAGTGACCTTTCGATGAGCGCCTGATGACCAGCGTGCAAAGCTCCCATGGTCGGAACGAATCCGACATGGAGTCCCTGTGCACGTTGGCTGGCACACCAATCTGAGGCGGATACAGGACTTTCAATGATTTCGAGCATGCCTGTCACGAGCACGGTTTACTGTATCTTGACAGGTATCCGGTTGTCCGATCAGTACGATCTGTTGCAGTGGCTGTTTTCAGCTGATCTGCAGAAGAACCTTTCCGATGTGCGTGCCCGAATCGAGCCGCCTGTGTGCATCGCGAACCTGCGTCATCGGAAAAATCGAGTCGATAATTGGTCTTACATCGCCGTTATCGAGCAAGGGCCACGCATGCTTTCTCAGTTGCTCAGCAATTTCCGATTTTTGTGATACCGTTCTGGCCCTCAGTGTTGAGCCGGTCACTGTCAGCCGCTTGAGCATGATCGGCAGCACATTGATTTCGGACTTCAGTCCGCCCTGGGTTGCGATAATGACCAGACGGCCTTCGGGCGCGAGGCACTTGATGTTTTTGGAAAGGTAGGCACCTCCAACGATATCCAGGATTACGTCGACCCCTTGTCCGTTAGTCCAGGCCTTCACCTCTTCAACAAAATCGGCTTCCCGATAGTTGATTGCGTGTTCCGCCCCGAGTTCGATGATGGCGTTGCATTTTTCCTTACTCCCGGCGGTCGCGCAGACTTGGGCACCGAACGCGTTTGCAAGTTGTATTGCGGTTGTTCCGATACCGCTGGTTCCGCCGTGAACAAGAATGCGTTCCCCGTCTTTCAGATTCCCCCGCATGAATACGTTGGTCCAGACTGTGAAGAAAGTTTCCGGGACTGCGCCGGCCTCCACGATATCCAGTGATTTTGGGACCGGCAGGCAGGAACTTGCGGGTGCGGTACAGTATTCGGCATAACCTCCACCGGCAAGCAGTGCGCAGACTTCATCACCGACTGCCACACCGTCCGCGTCGGGTGCGGCCGACACAACTTGTCCCGAAACTTCAAGCCCCAGTATGTCTGATGCACCGGGCGGAGGGGGATATTGTCCATTGCGTTGCATGATGTCGGCACGATTCAGGCCGGCTGCCGCAACCTTGATCAGCACTTCACCATTGGCGGGTTCAGGAATCGGTCGCTCGGTGATGTCCAGGACATCAGCGTCTCCGAATTCGGAGAGGTCGACGACTTTCATTGTCCTATCACTCATCGGCCACTTCCTTCAGGCTTGACTTATATCTCCTGATCTTGTCAATGTAAGACTGGTTGAACCGTTTCAACATATCAATCTCGCTGTCGTTCAACTTCCTGATCACCCGGCCGGGCGAACCTACGACCAGGCTGTTGTCGGGTATCTGTTTGCCATCGGTAATCAGTGCATTGGCTCCGACAAGACAGTTCTCACCGATTCGTGCGTTGTTGAGTACAACTGCATTGATACCGATCAGCGACCAGTTGCCGACAGTGCAGCCGTGCAGAACTGCCTTATGGCCAACCGTTACGTTGTCGCCGATGTCCAGCGGACAGCCCGGGTCGGTGTGCAGCACACAGCAGTCCTGAATATTTGTGCCGTTGCCGACGGTGATTCGTTCGTTATCGCCGCGAACGACGGCACCGAACCAAATTCCGACATTGTTTCCGAGGACCACATCACCGACCACTGTGGCGGACTGCGCAACAAAAACATTTTCTGCACATCGCGGAGTTCCGTTATCGAGAGAGTAGAGCATTGGCAGAAGATCAGAGTCGGCCTCTTGTCGGAAAGAAATTTTTTCTGATGAAGTCAGACACCACCGACCCGAGCAATCCGGCGAAAGCCGGCTTGAACCGGTCGGACAGCGATTCCTTGCGAACAAATATCACTTCGTAAATGTCGGCGGTCTTGCTCGCTTCAAGCAGATAGTCGTCACTCGTTCTCAGCTCGTCCACCAACTTGAGATCCAGCGCCCGGGTTCCGTACCAATGCTCGCCGGTTGAGATTTGATCCACATCGACCTCGGGTCGATTCAGCTGTACGAATTCCTTGAACAGGCTGTGAACATCCTCGAGTTCTTCCATGAACTTCGCCTTACCTTTTTCAGTGGGTTCACTGAACATGCCTACGGTGCGTTTGTATTCGCCCGCGGTATATTCCTGATAGTCAATGTTGTGCTTTTCCAGGGCGCGATGAAAGTTGGGGATCTGCGCCAGCACGCCGACCGACCCGACCACCGCGAAGGGTGCTGCGATAATCTTGTCGGCCACGCAGGCCATCAGGTATCCCCCGCTCGCCGCGACCTTGTCAACTGAAACCGTCAGTTGAATTTCCTGATCTTTTATGCGTTTCAGCTGGGAGGCCGCAAGTCCATAGCCGTGCACGACTCCCCCGCGGCTTTCAAGCTTGACGACAACCTCGTCCGGTGCGTCAGCGATGGTGAGGACCGAAGTGATTTCCTCGCGAAGTCGATCAATCTCGGTGGCCTCGAGATCGCCTTCGAAGTTGAAGACAAAGATACGCTTTCTGTCTTCCGAATCTTCCGCATTTTTCTTACTCGAGGATTTCTGTTCCTTTTTCTGTTTTTTCATCTTCTCCTTGTAGTGTTTCTTGGGAAGCTGAACGGCGTCGATCGCATTCGACATGGCCTCATAACGTCGGTTAATATTGTTGACTTCCAGATGCTCCTTCTGATGCTGACGCTGGCGCGCCGCGATAGCAGCGATCATCATTACCGGCACCAGAAAAGCGACGATTATTGTGACGGTTTTTGCGAGAAAAAGTGCGTATTCGGCTAATTGTTCCATTGTTCAATTCAAGTGTGGCGAAATTGTGGTTTGAGCATTGTCAAGATTTACGATTTCTATTATATAGACGGATAAAGACAGGACACATACGGCGTCTGGCGAACTGTATCGCAAAGGAATTTGACTTGCTGGGTTTTTCAAGATGTTCCCGGACGAAGCGGCGGCAGGGAATCGGTTGATTTTCGTGCGCTGGCTGATGGTATCCGATGCCCAAATTACAGCTGTGTAAACATCCAAACCGGATACCATCGTGAAACCATGTCTTTTCACTGACCTGATTGAGTCAAAGCACTCAAAAGCGAACGGTCTTCCAGCCAGCAATGAGCTGTCGGGCATGGTGACAACCAAGCCGTGCTGAACCGACTTGGTCGAGAGTAAGGACCGCGTTCTCCAACTCATCGTCAAGTTTATCGCGACCAACTGATTTCAATTGGTCAAGCTAACGCTTTCAAATAGTCGGTAATATAATTTCAAACAGTCGTATAATCACTTGCAATCAGTCAATACAGTTGGAGGACAACTTGTATCCTCGATTCGTTGAAAACCGAGTCAATGAAGCATTATCCGATACCCGGATTGTTTTACTTTGCGGTCCTCGGCAATCAGGAAAAACGACCCTTGCACAGCAAATTGCAGGTGAAAAATTTCCGTTTTTTACACTTGACGATCCGCTTGTACTTGAAGCTGCGAAAAAGGACCCGGTTGGTTTCGTGCGCGGTATAGATCGAGGTGTAATTGACGAAGTGCATCGTGCTTCAAATCTCATTTTACCCCTCAAATTATCCGTCGATACTGATCAGCGCGCTGGTCGGTTTTTGCTAACCGGGTCGGCGAACCTGATGTCGCTTCCCCACCTTGCGGACTCGCTTGCAGGGCGTATGGCGATTATTCGTTTATTGCCCTTATCCCAAGCAGAACTACGTGGAGGCCGATCGTCGTTTCTGGACCGGGTGTTTTCAGGCAAAGCACTGAAGCCTGCTAACTTGGTAATCGGTGATGAACTTGTCAGTGCTGTGCTTACTGGTGGATACCCAGAAGTCTTGACCCGTTCCAGTTGGAGTCGTCAACAAGACTGGCATCTGGACTATGTCGAAGCAATAATTCAGCGAGACGTCAGTGATGTTGGACGAATAGAGAAATTGGGTGTCATGCCGAGATTGTTGCGGATTCTTGCCCAGTATTCCGGTAAACTTGTCAATTACTCAGCTATCGGATCAGACTTGGCTTTGAACCATGTTTCCACTAAAAAGTATGTGGACATATTTGAAAGTCTGTATCTCGTTCACACATTGCAACCGTGGTTTACGAACAATTTGCAACGTCTGATCAAAACTCCAAAACTGCATTTTCTTGATTCTGGACTACTAGCTGCACTCACAGGTGTCTCTTCGGATAGATTGGTCGGAGAACGCGTCTTGTTCGGACCGCTGCTGGAAAGTTTCGTGTTCGGTGAACTTCTCAAGAATGCGAGTTGGTCTAACGAACGATATGTATTCTCACACTTTCGGGACAAAGAGCGCAATGAAGTCGATATTGTCATCGAAAACAGGCGCGGCCGAATTGTCGGTATAGAGGTAAAGGCGTCGGCAACAGTTACCAAGAAAGATTTTTCCGGGTTGCGCAAGCTGATCACTGCATCTGGTGACAGGTTTGAATTGGGTTTGGTCTTGTATGACGGCGAACAGTTGGTGCCTTTCGGGGATCGTATGGTTGCCGCCCCGGTATCGGTTCTGTGGTCGTAAATGAGTAGTTTAAACAACCCTGAATCGACGGGTCGCGATTAGCTTTTACGGCCTGCCCAGGTAGATGAGGTGCGAATCAACGGCATACGAATTACCTAGATCCGTCTAGTCTGGCCCCTGCTTCGTTGCCGTTTGCATCGAGAATGAAGTCCATGTCGTTTTCACGCACTGGAATCTCCAAGCGCTTGAGCATCTTGCGCTTGTTTCTTTCGCCGGCTTCGCCTGTACCGCCAAAACCCTGATAGCCTTACTCGAAAGAATTTCAAATACCGATGCAACTTGGTGCAGGATTCGCTTCTCAGCTACCGCAAAAAATATCAGCAGGGCACATCCGCAACCCAGATGTAGCCATCGTCATCCACCAAATAACACTCTCTGAGGCCATGCGGTTTATCCTCGGATCCGGCCAGCACAAAGTAGCCCAGATCCCGTGCTCTATTCTCGGCGTCGTCGGGGTCGCAGTCATGTAGTCTGATTTCAACTCCCGTTCCGCGTCGGGGGACATTGGATATCAGGTCGTAAAGATTGTTTTCGAGATAGGTGTGATCGGCATGCAGCATCCATTCGGTTCCAAATCCTCTCAATACTGCGATATCAGGGTCGGAGTACACCACTTCAGCCTGCAAAATCCTCGTCTGGAATGCAATGGATCGCTCGATGTCCCGTACCAGCAGATTCAGTGTCAAGCCTCTGAGCGAATGTCCGTAGTCCGGTGCGGGCATCCATGGTTCGCCAGTTCGTTTTTTCATATCAGGGGGATATCGAGATTACCTTTGCCTGCTCCAGGAGTCCCGCAGCGTTACTGTGCGGTGAAATACCGGCGAATTGTCATCGTCGGCAGCTGAAGCGAGGTAAAAGTAGCCGGTTCTCTCAAACTGAAATCGACTTCCCTGGCCAGCCTTGCCGATTTCGGGCTCAACCGCAGCGTTCGAAATTTCTACAAGCGAGTCCGGGTTGATCAGATCGGAAAAGTCACTGGTCTTTCCGGCTGCCGGGTCAGCAACATTGAACAAGCGATCGTACAGCCTGACGCGGGCAGTGCAGGCATGGTCCTGGGAAACCCAGTGAATCGTGCCTCTGACCTTGCGTCCGTCGGGAGATACGCCACCGCGACTTTCAGGGTCATATCGGCATCTGAGCTCGACAATATTCCCCTCGCTGTCCTTGATCACATCTGTGCAGGTCACAAGGTATGCGAAACGCAGTCGCACCTCCGAGCCGGGCGAGAGTCGAAAGAACTTTTTTGGCGGATCTTCCAGAAAGTCACTTCTGTCAATAAAGATCTTTTTGGTGAACGGTACTTTTCTTGTTCCGAGTTCCGGTCGTTTCGGATGGTTCATCGCGTCCATCCATTCAGTCCGTTCCTCGTCGTAATTCTCGATCACGACCGGCAGGGGGTCAAGGACCGCCAAAGCCCTGGGAGCCTTGTGATCGAGATCCTCCCGCAGGCAGTTTTCCAAGACACCCATTTCGATACTGTTGAAATTCTTGGTGATACCGATCCGATTGCAGAAATCGTGAATTGCGGCAGCTGTGTAGCCACGTTTCCGCATTCCGGAGATGGTCGGCATTCGCGGATCATCCCAGCCGCTGACGAGGCGATCGTCCACCAGCTTGGTCAGCAGTCTCTTGCTGAGCACGGTGTATTCCAGCGATAGCCGTGAAAACTCAATCTGTTCCGGTTTATACGGTGCGGTGACGTTGTCGATGATCCAGTCATACAGGGGACGATGGTCCTCAAACTCCATGGTACACAGCGAATGCGTCACCCCTTCGATCGCATCAGACAGCCCATGCGCGAAATCGTATAGCGGGTAGATGCACCATTTCGTGCCGGTCAGCGGATGTGCTTCATGCTTGATTCTGTAAAGTACCGGATCTCGCATATTGATGTTGCCCGATGCCATATCAATCCTGGCTCTGAGAACATGCGCGTTTTCCGGAAATTCTCCCTTGCGCATTCGGGCGAACAGATCGAGATTCTCCTCAACCGATCGCTCCCGGTATGGACTTTCCCTGCCGGGCTGGGTCAGTGTGCCGCGATATTCGCGAATCTCATCCGGTGTCAGGCTGTCGACATATGCCTTTGCGTTGACAATGAGTTCGACCGCGAATTCGTACAGCTGTTCGAAGTAGTCCGATGCATGCTTGGTCTTTTCATTTCTGGCATATCCGAGCCAGTTGACATCATCGATGATGGAATTGACGTAATCGATATTTTCCTTGCTTGGATTGGTGTCATCGAAACGGAAATTACAGTTGCCGCCGTAATCTTCGGCGATCCCGAAATTCAAACAGATCGACTTTGCGTGACCGATGTGGAGGTAACCGTTGGGTTCCGGTGGAAACCGCGTCACCACGCGCCCATTGTGTTTGTTGTCGGCAATATCCTTATCGATGATTTGCCGAATGAAGTTGGTCGCGTTCAATTGTCAATGGTATGGTACTGCTGGATTTCGGAAGTTTGCGTTGGCGTAAGCGACGCAGAGCCCAATACCCGTTTGATTGTTGAGAAATCCCGTTCAGGATACAGTTTATGAAAATTGCATTTTTGATGGATCCGCTGGAATCCGTCAAGGCTTACAAGGATACGACATTTTATATGATGCTCGCCGGGCGGGAGCGAGGTCATGAGGTATTTTATTTCAATCAGTCCACGTTGCAAACTCGAAACAGCAGTGTGTATGCCATGGTATCCCGACTGGATGTTCACGCGTCGGTCGAAAAGCCGTTTACGGTACTCGAGACCCGACAGTCGGACCTGTCGGATATGGATGTTGTCATGATTCGTACCGATCCGCCGTTTGACCGGGGTTATCTGTATTCGACGCTGATACTGGATCTATTGCCGGCGGGCACCCGGGTCTACAATCGTCCTTCTGGAATCCGCAACTGGAATGAGAAACTGGCCTCGCTGAATTATCCGCAGCTCACACCGCGTTCTGTCGTTACCCGAAGTGAGCAGGAAATCTGTCAGCTATTCGATGAGTTTGACCGGGTGACGCTTAAACCGGTGGATGGGCATGGCGGCAAGGGCATCGTCTTTCTGGACCGGAATGATCCTGGCAACAGTCGCAAGATTAATGATGCTACCCGAGGTGGCCGGGATATGATCATCGCGCAGGAATATCTTGTTGCGGCGACCGAGGGGGACAAGCGAATCCTGTTGGTCGATGGGGAGCCAATCGGCGCAGTACTGAGAGTGCATGCTGAAGGCCAGGAGTTGAATAATCTCGACCAGGGTGCTGAAGCAATGCCGGCTGAGTTGGACAGTGACGACTTACGGATTTGTGAAACGCTCAGATCCGGATTGGACCAACAGGGTATATTTTTCTGCGGTATCGATGTCATTGGCGGGAAGTTGATTGAGATCAATGTGACAAGCCCAACCTGCCTGCAGGAGCTGTGCCGGTTTTCCGGCATTGATCACCATCATGCGATCATAGAAAGACTTGAGTCTTCGTGAACACGTACAGCAACTGAAACGGTGACTTTGAGATGACAGTGGTAACCCGATTCGCGCCAAGTCCAACCGGGAATCTCCATATCGGTTCGGTTCGCACGGCACTGTTCTCGTGGCTCTATTCCCGTCGGCATAACGGCAAGTTCCTGTTGCGGATTGAAGACACCGACCGGCAGCGATCAACACCGGAGTTTTCGGAGCTGATCGTCAATTCGCTTGACTGGCTTGGTCTGTCACATGATGGTGACCTGGTGTATCAGTCTGATCGAACCGCGATTTACCAGCAGCGGGCCCGCGAACTGATCGAGGCGGGTCAGGCATACCATTGCGTCTGCAGTCGGGCGCGCCTGGATGCGTTGCGCTCGGAGCAGATGAAGCAGGGGCTCAAGCCGCGTTACGATAACAAATGCCGCGATCTGGATCTGGCCCCCGATGAATCCACCGATTCTGTCATCCGCTTCAGAAATCCACTGGACGGTGCTGTTGTCGTTCACGACATGGTGCAGGGTGATGTGACATACGACAATGCACAGCTGGACGACCTTATCATCATTCGTCCGGACCAGACACCCACTTATAACTTTTCTGTTGTTGTCGATGAAATTGATATGGGTATCACACATGTCATCCGCGGCGATGATCATCTCAACAACACGCCCCGGCAGATCAATCTTTTTGCCGCATTCGGTCAGAATCCTCCGAATTTCGGCCATGTCCCGATGATCCTGTCCACCGAAGGCAAAAAGATGTCAAAGCGGGATAATGTTGCCGGTGTGCTTGAGTATAGGGACATGGGTTATCTGCCGGAGGCTGTGCTGAATTATCTTGTCCGACTGGGCTGGTCGCACGGGGATCAAGAGATGTTCTCGCTGGACGAGATGATCGGACTTTTTGATGTGAGGAAGATTCATCGCTCCCCGGCGTCACTTGATCCGAAGAAATTCATCTGGATCAATCATCAGCACATGATGAATCTAGATACTCGGGAGATCTGCGAGCGTTCACGGAACTTTTTTGACGATCTTGGTATTGTCATTGAATCCTCGCCGGTTTCGATCGAGCAGGTATTCGAAGTGCAGAAGACCCGCTCGAAGACACTTTGTGAATTTGTCGAAAACAGCCGGTATTTCTTTGTTGATGAGATTGAGTACGATGACGCGGCCGTGCAAAAACATCTGACTGGGACGGTACGAGGACCACTGCAAGAGTTTCGTTCTGCACTGGCCGAAATATCCCGATGGACACGAGACGACATCCATGGTGCATTTGCACAGGTTGTGGAGGCCAACGGTATCAAGTTCGGAGAGCTGGCGCAACCGGTTCGGGTCGCCTTGACCGGTGGTACGACTTCACCGGGTATTGATGTAACGGTGGAGTTGATTGGAAAGTGTCGTGCGCTTGAGCGGCTCGACCGGGCATTGGAACTTGTCGGGTAACTCCGGCCGCGAAATGGTCACTGCGTTTCACCGATGCGGAAACTATAATACCGGGCTATCGAAAGTTCATTCATTCACTGGGGCCATAGCTCAGTTGGGAGAGCGCTACAATGGCATTGTAGAGGTCGTCGGTTCGATCCCGTCTGGCTCCACCATTTCCAATTTGGATTTACGCAATAACCGCCCAGAGAGGAATGAGGACTGTAACGGCTTTCAATCCGTCAGCCTCGATAAGGCAGGGTAAACAGGAATTGTTGAGAACTGTTGGTTGACATCTCTGTGTAAAATCGGCTTCAAACAGTTAGTCACTCTCCCGCTACTGCAGCTGCCGCAAACCCTTGATCGAAAGTCTTGATTCGATTTATCCCGCGGCGTCGGCAACTTGCGAGATGACACAGGTCTCTTGCCGACAGCGCAGGGCATTGTTCGTGCAGCTGACGGGCTAAATACATATCTGCGCTCTCCAGTGGCCAAATTTCTACGTTCGCTTTAACAATAAACGACATAACTGCCTCAAGTGTGTGTCGGCGATTCGTGCTTAGGTAGCAATACACAAGTTCTTGCAATACTTCGGCAGATGTGCATAACGGCTCTCGTTTGCGGTTACAGGCAACGAATAACTCTCGGGCAGGTTCCCTGATCGGATGCGGGCGACCCACGGCATACATGAAAACATTGGTATCGACGAAAGTCATGAATTTGTGATATGTCAAGGAACACATGATTGGGTGTGCGTCAAAAAATTAGCAAGTTTTTCCTGATTTTTATCTTCAAACTGACGATTACTCAGTTTCCGGCTGCTGCGACAAGCTGCGAAGATGACGTGCTAATTGCGTTTCATCAACTATGCCCTGTGCGGCCTTAACGATGATTTGACCAGTTGTCTCAACGTCAAACCCTATACAGATTCCGTTCCTACGTAAAACGGTATCCATTGCGATAACCGCTGTCCTTTTGTTTGCATCATTGAACACGTGGCCAACCGCAATTACAACAGCATAAGTTGCGGCAAGATCGTACGCGTCTCCAATCAGTCCGTAGTGGATGCGATTTTCAACACGATGGATAATTGCGTCCAAAGATTTATCGCCTGCCAGACCTTGCAGTTCATGCGGATCAATCACCTTCTTATGAATGTTCAGCACATCCATACTGCGTAAGATTTCCAATTTACTTGTCTTTTAGATAGTCAAGCAACTTCTTGTTTTGTTCAATTGACTCATCAACAGTTTCATTTACATCAACAGTGTCGGCGTGTCTGAATGTCACGTTATCCACCGCTGATTTTGGTACAAAATACCCGACTACGTTACTGCGGTTTAAAACCGCAACCGGTGAACCACCTGCTGCAGCGAGTACTTTTGCGGGGTCTCTAAGTTCGGTAAGGGACACGGTTTTGTTTGCCAAGATTCTTTCCATCTTCAAACTCCTGTAATTGAGCAGGTATAAATACACACTAAAGTGTGTAATAAGATATTATATTAAATTAACATTCTGAATCGTGCAGAAGTGCAACTGATTGAGGAGACGTTGGCTTTACAAGTTCGATTAATTCTGACGCAATTGATACATTGGCAAGAGTGCGAATCATTTGCATTCGGGTCCCCACCAATTCTTGTTCGCCAGGCATGGTCACAGAGTCTTGACTGGCGCCATGGCTGGTCGTTTACCGACAACTGAACGGCGGAACATGGCAAGATGTGAGTCGGTGAGGGAGACTCTCGATGATGTGGAAGAAGACACACGTTGACCGCATGAATCAAGTCCGGACGGTGGGAGGGGGACAGAATCGGCCCGTAACGGTATTGGGTGTTGAGGTGACGACGGCCAACCCATCGCGGATCAATACGCACAATGCAATGTTGCGCTTAAATAACAACTATCTGTTTTTATTGATGAAATATTTTAAAACCCCTATATCCGTGCATTACGCTTAAATAAGAATTGCGTATTCTGATTTATGTGAACGCGATTCTGGAACTATGCGAACATTTTGCCGAAAACTTGTCGATTGGCACCGCTTTTCTCAGTTGATTTTGAAGTCCAATAAGGTTAAATTTAAACCAAATATTGCTGTCACGCCTCTTCACAATGTTCACAATGCGCAACCTTGACGGCTTTTTTCTTTCCGCGATTTGGAAACTCCCGGTGAACGAATATTGAGGTGGCATAGCTGTTCATACTGCCATCACTAATCTAAATATTGAACCGAATCTGAACACGGAATGGACTGTAACAGCCTATAGCTCGCCAGTCTCGACAGGGTGAACCGGAATTTTCTCGTACTGTTGTTGACAGTCCTGTGTCAAGTGGACTTGGAGCAGGTGATCATGCTCCGACTCTTGCAACCGCCGCAAGCCCTAGGTCGAAAGTCTTGATTCGATTTACGCCGCGCCGCTGACAACTTGCAAGGTGACACAGGTCCCTTACCGACAGCGTAGGGTATTGTTCGTGCAGTTGGCAGGCCAGATACACATCTGCGCTCTCCAGCGGCCAAACTTCTACTTCCGCTTTAGCAATAAAAGACAGAGCTGCCTCAAGTGTATGTCGGCGATTCGTGCTTAGGTAGCAATACACCAGTTCTTGCAATACTTCGGCAGAAGTGCATAACGGCTCTCGTTTGCGGTTAGAGGCGAAAAAAAATTCTCGGGCTGGTTCCCTGATCGGATGTGCACGCCCCACGGCATACATAAATACATTGGTGTCGACGAATGTCACGTATTCGTCATGCCTCGGTTGCGGGTTTCGTGTATGACAAGCAGATGCTGTTCCCAGTCGGGTTCTGTTCCGTTGGAATCGAGGTTGTCGCACTTGGTGAAAAATTCTTCGATGTCTGCAGGTGATTCGAACGGTGTGACCCCAGAGTTTCGGTCAAGCCGTTCATCGGCTGCAGCGCGTAACCAGGCACTCAGTGTCAGACCTTCTTTGCGAGCCTGATGAATATATCGACTGCGATCTTCATCGCGAATTATCAATTGAACCCTGGCCATGTCACTACCCTGCAATGTCATGTGTATGTGTATATATTATACACAAATTATGAGATTGTTGCAGAGTGCCAGAACGTGATGTGAGCACTAGCACTTTGTGAGTCCGAATTGATTTGCCGCAAATGAACTAAAAGCGTATTGGCAACGATTTTTTCAGCAAGACAGTGATGTTGATGTGCGAATCGAAATCCAATATCTATCGCTCGCAGGGGGAATACTACGTGTTGAATCATTGAATGATATAATGTACATAAACAATGTACATAATATTTCCGAGGGCGATCATGAAGGCAATCACTGCAACAGAGTTCAAAAAGAAGTGCTTGAACATCATCGGTCGAATGACTGAGGACCGGCAACCGGTCACGGTCACCAAACGAGGTGTTCCTGTAGCAATTGTGTCACCAGTCGAGCAGTCTGATGTCGGCAATTCCATTTATGGCGCAATGAGGGGGACCGTTCTGGAGTACACCGATCCATTTTTGCCCGCAACCGATCCGGCCGAATGGGACGTGCTTCAATGATCGTGCTTGACACACATGTATTCATTTGGCACGTATCAGGAGATGTAAGGATTGGCAAGAATGCACGCGAAACGATAGACCGATTCGCTAAGGAGGATTGTGTATTGGTTTCAGCGATCACACCTTGGGAAATTGCGTTGCTGGTCGAAAAATGCAGACTTCAATTGGCGTACGATGTTGAATTTTGGCTGCGTACCTCACTGGCCCTGCCTGGAATTTCCCTCGCTCCGATTTTACCGGAAATATCTGTTGACAGCGTACGTCTCCCGGACACTTTTCATGCCGATCCTGCCGATCGGTTAATCGTCGCAACCGCTCGCTATCACAATGCCTCCTTGGTTACTGCAGATAGCGCGATCCTTACCTACGCGACCACCGGAAGCTTTGAAGTGATTGATGCGAGCAATTGATCTAGGTGGAACGATACCCAGTCCATTCGAGTGCTCGCAGAATTAAAGAACAGTCCTTTGCTTATTCTGATTTATGTGAACGCGATTCTTGAGCTATGTGAATATTTTGCCGAAAATTTGGCGATTGAGAAGAAAGGGATCGCGGGTATGCTGGCAAAGATCGAAGAGGGATCGGGTCAGGTCAGTAAATTGACACGTTATTCAATTCCAAAAACAGAATCTTGCGGTTTTGAAAGTTGAAACAGGCTGAAGAATGAAACACGACGCTCTATGCAGTGCGCAGCATACCGTCCCGCTTATGACACAGCCGACTGAACTGCAGGACTACATTTTCCAACTGCTGGATATTGATCCGGCTCAATGTGTTGCCATGTAAAAGCCAGTTTGATTGAGGCGAAATCTCCATTTGCGCCTTATTCTATGGGACGTCACCTTGTTTACCCCTTGATGACGTTCAGTTTACTGGTAGCGTCGGTTGCTGGTGAAGTTGAAAGGCAAGATCGGCACACCTCACCAAATCGACAGTAAACAACGAAAAAGCCCCGAGGACGAATCCCCGGGGCTTGACTTTTTCTGATGAAATCCTGTTTACAGGACCAAAATCAGCTGTATCGATAGGGAACGCCCACCTTCTCCATAACCTCGGAGTACTGACGGAACGCATCCACCACCTTACGGGTCCGAGGACTGATTGAAGCCAAGTCTTCCCAGAACTCCTTGGAGTCCGCGACAACCTGATCCCATTCTTCTGCCGGAATGGTCGTCAGTTCCATTTTCTCGCCTTCGACTCTGAGCTGTGCCTCACCGCCCCAGTACCAGACCTGACGATAGTAGTGCGAATCATTGCACGACATTCTGAACAGTTCCTGGAGATTGGCTGGCAAAGCATTCCAACTCTTCGTATTCGCAAAGTAGGAACCACACCATGCACCAGTGACGTTGTTGAGCAGGGCGTAATTGCATACATCCGCCCAACCGACTTCGTACGCTTCGGTGAATCCGCACCAGGCGACGCCGTCCAGCTCACCCGTACCGATGGCGACTTCAATATCGTCCCAGGGCAGGGTGACCGGTACCAGACCATAGCGTGACAGGAACCTGCCCGCAGTGGGGACACCGAAAACCCGCTTGCCCTTCATATCAGCAAGTGAGCGAATTGGATCCTTGGTGAAAATATGCAACGGATCCCAAGCACCGGCACTGATCCATTCCACTCCTTCAACCTCACCATAAGCCTCAGCCCAGATCTGATCCAGTCCGTAGTACTTGAACAGCACCGGTAAGTCCAGACTGTAACGGGTGGAAAATGGGAAATACCCACCAAACACACTGATGTCAACCGGAGAGGCCATCGTGGCATCATCACTCTGTACTGCATCCAGTGCGCCTGATTGCATGGCTCGAAACAACTCGTCGGTTGGAACCAGCTGATCGGCATAATACAGCTCAATCTCCATCTGACCGTGTGCAATCTTGTTGAATGATTCGATCTGCGGTAATACCACATGAGCGCCCAGAGGGGCACCCGAATACGATTGCAATCGCCACTTGATGGGGTTGCTCTGTGAGAAGGCATATGGCGCGGTTCCTGCAGCGAGAATACCTGCGGTACCGGCACCGACCTTTTTTACGAAATCCCGACGATCGTGATTAGCCGGACTGATTGTCTTATTTTTATCTGTCATTGTTTTACCTCTTTTTATGAAAAGCGACTCGCTGCGGTGATCAATTCACCTGGTGTAAATTTGGCCAGGTAACCACAGAGCGATCTGGGGAAAAACCATGACCAAAGTCAATGCGACAATCATGACCAGCACAAAAGGCGAGATGGAACGATAGATGTCGCCCAACGTAATTTCTGGCGGTGCCATGGCGCGCATGAGAAAAAGATTATAGCCAAAGGGTGGTGTCATATAGGCGATTTGACAGGTGATGGTATACAGCACACCGTACCACACCGGATCGAAACCGAGGATCTTCACCAGTGGAACATACAGTGGCGCTACGATCACGAGCATCGCAGTATCGTCCAGGAACATACCCATGAACAGATAGGACAGCTGCATCATGATCAGCACTTCCCAGGGTGTCAGATTCCAGTTTGTGATAAACAGGGATTCAATTGCCCTGGCTGCGCCAATACCGTCAAAAACAGCCCCGAAGCAAAGCGCGGCCAGGATGATCCACATGAACATGCACGAAATGCCCAGAGTCTTGCGAATGGTCTCCTCCATGACCTTGCGGTTGAGGCGCCGCTTGACCAACGCGGCCAGTGTTGCGGCGGTCGCACCAACCGCGGAACTTTCCACCAGACTTGTGAAACCCATGACAAAGAGCCCTGTCATGAAGAAAAAGATTAGAAACGGAATGATTCCTGCCCGAAGCAGTCGCAACTTCTCCGACATGGGCATCTGTCTGTCTTCATCGCTCACTGTCGGACCCAGATGAGGTTGCAGGCGGCATCGAATTACGATGTAGATGATGAAAAGGGCGGCCATCATCAGTCCAGGCAGTGCCCCCGCCAGCCACAATTTGCCGACAGACTCCCGCGCAATCATGCCGTAGAGCACCAGCACCACACTCGGAGGTACAAGAATCCCCAGAGAACTCCCGGCCTGCACCACGCCTGTGATCATGACCTTGTCGTACCCGCGTCTGAGCATCTCAGGCAATGCGATGGTGGCACCAATGGCCATCCCTGCCACACTGAGTCCGTTCATGGCTGAGATCACCACCATGAGGCCGATCGTACCGACCGCAAGACCGCCCTTAAGCCCCCCAAACCATACATGGAACATCCGATAAAGATCGTCGGCAATTCCCGATTCCGACAAAATGTATCCCATGTAAATGAAAAGCGGCAGGGTCAGCAACGGGTACCACTTGAACAGCTTGAATGCAGCCGTGAATGGCATTTCCACGCCACCCTCGCCCCACAGCAGCAATGCTGCCACCGTGGAAACGATACCAATGGCCGCAAAAACACGCTGTCCTGTCAGCAGCATCAACAGCATGGATGCGAACATGATGATGGCGATGGCTTCGTAACTCATGCCAACTCCACCCCGCGAGATTTGGCCAGATCCTTGAAGAATGTGGAGATGGCCTGCAACAGCATCAGCAAGATTCCAAGTACCATGATGACCTTGATCGGAATCACCGATGGATTCCACATTGAAAACAGTCTTTGATTGGTTTCAATCGCGTAGATTGTGCTGGATATTGAGCCGAACAATAGCACGATCAGATAGACGACCAGGAAAATCGCCGTGAAACTGTCCATTCTCGCCTTATTCCGTTCCGACAGCCGGTCATACAGCAAATCCATACGTACATGAGTTTCAAGTTGCATGGAGTATGCGCCACCCATGATGTAGTAGGCCGCAAGCGTGAACTGGGCCAGTTCCACACACCAGAAAAGCGGAATGTTCAGTACATTACGGGTAATCGCATCCAATAGCAATGTTCCAATCATGACGAAGATCAGAAGCATTGCAAGCCGCCCGAAACGCGTGGAGACATAGTCCACTACCCGGACATAATTCACGATAAATGACGGCATTTCAGTGTTGATTTTGAGTCTGTTTTTTTCTCAAGTTAGCCAGTATACATTCTCAAGATAATCAGTAGCGTGAGAATCAAGCCAATCAAATCACAAGCAGCGGCTTGGCAAAATCCGCTAGATGACAGTCCAAACTCTGGTTGCGATACATACCGTTGACCTGACTACGAAGAGAAATGGTGCGAGAATCGCGAGGGAACATTCACTCGCATCAATGTCCGATTCATCGCAGCGGGGTGGTGCCCTGAAATCGCGTTAGAGCATTATTTTCGCATCAACAGCCCGATTCTGGCG
>JAPPIB010000021.1 GCA_028820695.1 Acidiferrobacterales bacterium
ATTTGCGTTCAATGCAGCCACTCGCCAAGTAATCAGGGTGAATCACCGGAAACCGGTTATTTATCGGTGACTATGGATGAAATATTTGGTCGCGATAACTTTATAGTCAATCTCATATGGAAAAAGAAGGGGAATCCTAGTAATACAGCCGAGGCGATAGGCACGATTACAGAATCAATTCTTGTATTTGCGAAATCAATTGGTTCGGTGGTTCTGAACAGAGAAACTTTTGATCGAGTTTACAAATTTAAAGAAAATGGTGCAGGCTATAACTTGGAACAGCCGATTAAGACCGCAGAAGGCGAATACGAGAGACGTACCATGACTTACGACATTGAAACGCCAGAAGGTGTTTTTAGTCCGCCAACTGGAAAACGTTGGACATATGGCAAGCGTAAAATGGAAGAATTTGTATCGAAGCAAAAGTATGCAATAAAGGATGGATTGTTTTTCATCAAGAAATTTGAGGATGACTATAAGTATGGAAGTACCAAAATATACAAGAATTTGCTTCAGGATTTAGGGTCATTGAAATCTGCAAAAGATCAATTAAGAAACTTAGGATTCTCCCGAGAGGAATTCGAAAGTCCTAAACCCGAGGAGTTGATGCGCCACATAATTGAAATGACGACGCAGAAAGGAGACATTGTTTTGGATTACCATTTGGGAAGTGGTACAACTGCGGCGGTAGCTCATAAAATGGGACGCCAATATATTGGCGTAGAGCAGATGAACTACATTTACGAATTAACCGCTACGCGTCTTAAGAAAGTTGTTGAAGGGGAGAAAGGTGGTGTTTCTCGTGCCATTAATTGGCGTGGTGGCCGATCATTCGTCTTTGCTGAACTCGCCGCTTCCAACTCCGTTTTCGCTGAGCGCATTATTTCCTCACAAGACTCATCCGCTCTTACTAGAATATATTCGGACATTCAAGAATGTGGCTTCTTGCGCTACGAAGTAGACCTCAACGAGTATGATGTCGATGAATTCACTGATCTTAATCTGCATGATGCCAAGCGTGTGCTGATGGCCTGTCTTGACACCAATCATCTGTATATCAATCTCGGATCTCTAGGGGATACGGATTTTGATGTTTCGAACGAAGATGCACGTATCACAAGGTCGTTCTATGGGCTAGAAGAATGAGTCAGAGCCTCACTCAAAAATTTGATGGACTGGATGAATTGAGGGGACTTGAAAACGAAATCCCGACGCATATTACCAACAACCTTGCACCATTGATTAAGTTGCGTCCTTATCAGGAAGGAGCAGTAAAGCGCTGGCTGTATTACATGGATAACTATGGTGACCGACCGTCCAATCCGCACCTACTTTTCCACATGGCTACAGGCAGCGGCAAGACGGTGCTTATGGCAACTTTGATTCTAGACCTCTATCAAAGAGGATACCGGAATTTCATGTTCTTTGTGAATTCCACCCAAATCATCGAAAAGACTAAGGATAATTTCCTTAATCCATCATCGTCCAAACATTTATTTTCGTCGCATGTGCGGATTAATGAGAAGCCCGTCAAAATCCACGCAGTGGATGTTTTTGATGCTGCAAGCAGTGAGTCGATCAACATCCATTTCACATCTGTCCAGGGGCTGCATTCGCGAATGCGAGAACCACAGGAGAATGCTGTCACAATTGAAGATTTTCGTGATCACAAAGTTGTCATGATTTCGGACGAAGCTCACCACTTGAATGCTGAAACAAAGAATAGGCTGAACCAAGGCGAGACTGAGCGTAAGGAAAGTTGGGAAAATACAGTAAATGCTATTTTCAATCAACATAACGAAAATGTTCTGCTGGAATTTACTGCAACAGTAGACCTCGAACATGAAGCAATCTTGAAGAAATACCGTGACAAGATTCTGTATGACTATTCCCTCCGTAAATTTCGTGAAGACGGTTATTCCAAGGATATTACTTTAAGGCAGGTTGATCTGCCGCCTAGAGAACGAATGATGCAAGCGATCATTCTAAGTCAATACCGTCGAAAGGTCGCTGAGCATCATGGGTTGCATTGCAAGCCTGTGATACTGATGAAATCAAGAACAATTGAAGAATCGAATTCAAACCATGTCACATTTACAGAAATGGTTCGCGAATTGTCGGGAGATGTCCTTGAAAATCTCAGATTGACTTCAGAAAGTACAGACGAGACGATTTCGAAAGCATTTGCATTCATTTTGGACGAGCGCGGTGCTAAAGCGAGCGATTTTGTACTCGAACTACAGGGAGACTTCGGTGGTGATAAAGTTGTAAATGTGAACAAACCAGAAGACTTGGAGAAAAGACAGATAGACCTTAATACACTTGAAGATCGATCGAATGAACTGCGTGTAATTTTCGCTGTGGATAAACTGAATGAAGGCTGGGACGTTCTGAACCTGTTCGACATCGTGCGCCTTTACGACACCCGCGACGCTAGGGACAACAAAGTGGGCAAAACTACAATGGCTGAGGCTCAGTTGATCGGTCGCGGAGCTCGCTATTTTCCTTTCACTGCCTCTGACCAACTCGAGGCGACACCGGAGAAGCGAAAATACGACAGTGACGTGATGCACCCACTGCGCATAATTGAAGAACTACATTACCACTGTTCCCATAATCCAAAATACATACAAGAAATCAATATGGCCCTTCGGGAAACTGGATTGCTGGATGAAACTGAAAAAAAAGTAGAGCTACGATTAAAAGACAGCTTCAAAAAGACATCACTTTATTCCAACGGATATGTTTGGACAAACGAACGTATTAAGAATACACGTGAAAATATTAAGGGACTACCTGACTACGATGTCGATGTCGATTTCGCTTACCCAAGACTTATGACAGGCCGCGTGACCGAGAATTCGGTTTTTGGGACTCGTTCAACGAAAGGAAAAGATGATGTCAGCGAGTCAATTACAAAAAACTTCAACCTCAAAGACTTTGGCAATGCCATCCTTCGCTTTGCAATGGATGCCAATAGCTTCTTTCACTTTACTAGTCTGAAATTTTACTTCCCACACCTTGTCAGTGAGTCTGAGTTTCGAAATTCAGACAGCTATCTTGGCGGGGTGAAAGTCGCAGTCGAAGGAAAGTCAGAAAACCTTGAAAGCCTCAACGCACACCAAAAACTGGAAATTAGCCATTATGTTCTTCGACAAATAGAGAACAGCGTGAAGCGACAAAGCATAGACTATATTGGAACAAAGGTGTTTGAAGCGCGCAAAATCAGCGACTGCTTCACCGACAAAACCCTGAAACTACGAACCAAGGGAGAATCTGGACGAAGTTGGAATGAAAGTGAAATTTCCGGACTGAATCAGATCGATTTGACCAACAAGGATTGGCATGTCTATGACGACAACTATGGCACAGACCAGGAAAAGCACTTCATTAAATTCCTGAATGATCGAGTTGAGCAATTGCGTAATCGGTATGATGAAATATTTTTGCTTCGAAACGAGAAAGCGGTCAAGTTGTTCGCATTCGACAATGGACAGGGGTTTGAGCCAGACTTCGTTCTGTTCCTGCAAGAGAAAGAAGAGACTTCCGGTACAACGGTTCTGCAACTATTTATTGAACCGAAGGGGGATCATCTTAAACAACACGATAGTTGGAAAGAGGAATTTTTGAAAACGATCGAAATCGTAATTCAAGGACGCGATTACACCGTATATGGACTCCCTTTCTTCAATGCATCTGGACAGAGTCGCAGTGATTTCGATGAGGCATTCAATCAATTCCTGAATGACGGGTGATTACACAGTTGCATGAGGATTTTATATATGCGTGTTTACGGGTTGTATTGTTGCTGGAAAATGATTGAATGAAAAGCCATTGGCACAAAGTTTCCTACAAAAAAATAGCATCACTAAGCGAAATCCCCGATGTAAACAGTTATGAATATCTAAAGTGGATTAGTGGTGAAAGACATCTGAAATTTCTACGTCAGAACGCCGCTGAGGATGAGTTGATAATATTCGCGTCTGCAAATTCAGTTTTAGTCCGCTCATTAGTAATTCCAAACAAGAATCTAAAGCCAAAAGTAGATATAGAGGATTTGTTGAAATGGAGTCTTCGTCCATATGACAATACGGCAAATTACACATGGACACTTGGCAAGAATAAAGAGGTTTGGATAGAAACGGGTACCCACTGCGCTGGTGCCAAATCTCTAGAGAATGGACATCCACTTGTTTATGGGAGGATATTTGATGGTTGGAGTGGCACCGATAAGCATTACCTAGAGATACATCAAGAGTATACACATCTAGCGAACATTCACTGGCGGCAGGAACATGGTGGTTATTGCCAATTTGATGAAAATGGAGATATAGAGAATGCGATTTCAGTCTCTTCCCATACCGATCAAAAAAAAGTGGAGTTTGTATCATTCTCGCGGCGTCAGTTAGAGGAATATCTGGCAGTTTCAGACAGTGCACTGATACAGCTTTTTGATTTCACGATGTTTAATTCAAATTGCTTTCCCGGTTGGTCTGGACAGGAAGCAGAGGTAATTGAAGATAAGGAAAATTTAGCTTACAAACAAAAGATCAATGAGATGGCAGGTTATTGCCGTGGTGTTCAGATCATTACTCCCAAGAGGTCTCGCTCCGAAATTTTCACAGTATTATGCAGTGATTTTGGCATTGGTGATAACAAGCAATATGCATCGTTCTTGATAGATGACTGGCGAAATAAGTCAATTACTGAAGTGTCCGCTGAACCGAGCGCAACAACAAACTATTTCCAAACTGAGAACAACTCACTTCCCTTTGAGCTTTCCCCAGCATTTTTTCGCTCAGAAGTACTGGCAAAATACAAATCTGACTCCGACAAGTACACAATTGAGGATCGCCAAATTTTCTGTCGTGCTACTTGGAGTTTGAGATACGATGTAAACGAAGCAAAACAGGTACACGCATATCTGTGTGATCTTCGGCATCTTCCGTATTCTGAACAAACATATTGGAAAAGTTTTAATGAATCACCAAAGGCATCAATTTCCAGGCGTGCAATAGAGAATGACTTTTTAAATCAACGGACTGATCAGATTCCTCCACTACAAAGAATTTTGATTCGTTTAAGAAATTGGGATGTTCAGAAACATTGCTTCTGGAAGTTACTTAGTAAAGATTTGTTGAATAAAGTGAGTACGCCATACACGAATGGCCGCGACGAATGGGGGCGGGAATTCTTGAATTTGTCAAAGTTGATTATTGAGGGTTTCAACATATCATATATTCGTTCTTTACTTGATGAGCATTCAATTGCCTATGACGGTGACGAAAAAAGCCTCGCTCTAATTGAGAAAGTATTAGATTCCATTTCAAGCCAGAGAAGCGGTTGCAGACTAAACGGACTGCGTGAATCCCAATTGATTCGCAATAAATTAGGAGCGCACGCATCTCAAAAAACAGCCAACTCGCTTGCTCAAAATGCACAAAAAAAACATGGCAGCTTTACAGAGCACTTTAATAAGGTTTGCGATTCCATAGTTAACGAGCTTCAGATAATTGAAGAAGCAATGGAGCAGATGATCCCGCCTCGTTCTTCCCGATACGTCACTGATTTAAGGATCAAAACTTCCCCAGAGAATGCGGCAAAGATGTTGCTGAAAGGCGGAGCGTCCCCGAGACCTGAGACGAGAAAATCAAGTAGATTGGAATAGAAGTTCCGGCGAAATAAGGTCAGAAATTCTATTGCTCACTTTTGATTCTGTAGAATGACTGTGTGGCACAAGAGTCTTCGGCTGGAATGTCGAAGTCTACATCGTCTACTGAACCTAAATTGACGTAGAAATGATTGGCATCAAGACAACTCATCAGTACGTTCTTGGCATCATGTAATGCCAAGCATGAAAAGTCGTTGATATCAAAGGCACTTGTGTCCAGATCGTAGCGCAAAATGCCAATGTTCTGAATGTCTGTATAAATATTCTGCAGTGTAGCAATGTCTGATGCGGTCGCGATACGATCAAAAATAGCGGAGTTGGAGGCAGCGAGTTCGGCATACACGAAGGATCCGCCGCCATGCCATGTGACGGATTTAGAGATACCACCTTGTTCGCCTTCAAGAACCTTCTTCAGTCGCGCCGCAGTTAAATCGTGAATGTAATCCATTTGCTCGATAGTGATCCATCGCCGGCCCATTTTTTGTGCTACGGCAGCCGTTGTACCCGAGCCGGCAAAGAAGTCCAAAACCAGATCTCCCACTTCTGTCGCCATTTCAATAATTCTACTAATTGTTTCTTCGGGCTTAGGAAAAGTAAATGACTGCGGAGCCCCTACAAGCTGTTTGATATGTTTCGTTCCTCGTGCCGAAACCACCTCTTTATCCCACCAAACCGATCGCACTCTCCGGCGAGTTTCGCGATATTTTTCTACAATCTGAAAGCGTCCACCTGACATTGACTTCGCCTTGATGTTCAAATTTAAATTGTTTTGAGACTTGGGTTTTCCCCACCGCCATACGGTTTGAATGCCTTGAGATTTTGCTGGCATGACTTGTATCCATCCTTTTTTCTTCTTAAGGCTTAAGGTGTAAAGTCCGGAATTATCAATTTTATTTGGGTTCACATAAAACGGGTAGACTAGATTAGGGCGGTTATCTTCATTGAAGGTAATGTTTCTGTTACGAAGTTCCCGTATTTCAAATCTACCTGTGCTATCCTCAAAAGGCAAAGTCCTCTCAGGATCATTGATCAAATTTAGTTGATAATTTTTTTTCTTGGCATAACAAAGAATGTATTCATGCATATTGGCTATTCCCCCATAGTCTCTTCCTCCAGGGTTATTGACTACGGTAATACACTCAACAAATACACCGTCATGCATCAACTCGTCCATCAATACTTTTAAGTAGGCAAACTCATTGCGATCACAATGAACGAAAAGAAGCCCATCATCTCTCAGCAGCTCTTTTGCCACTTCAAGTCGATTCCGCATGAACGTCAGCCAGGCCGAGTGATTGAACCTGTCGTTGTATCGAAACCCGTCATTACCGGTGTTGTAGGGCGGATCGATATAGATCAGTTTCACCTTTCCGGCATAGCGTGCCTTCAACGAATGCAGCACCAGCAGATTGTTGCCCTTTATCAGCAGGTTGTCGTCGTCTCGGATTTCCCCGACAGACTTGGGTGATCCTTCTTTCACCGCCTCCTGGTCCCAGCGTTCCCAGCCGGTGAACACCTTTGGCTCAAACAGCCGTGTGATATCGTCCGGAGCCAGTGTGGTGTTCCAGAAAATCTCGTCCCGCCCACGGTCTTCCTTTGTCATGCCGCCTTCCAGAACGCAGTCCTTGTAGGGCCAGGTAAGCACCACGTCGCGAGACTGGCTCAGATAGTTACCACGCCTGTCCGTCAGGCCGATACGGTTCTTGAACGCAGTGTAGCTGTCGGGCAGAAAAGCCTTGTTGGACACGAAGTCCCGGAACTTCACCTTATCGAAGACAAGAACCTTCTTTGTACCCCCCCCCTATCTCAGTGAAGAAATGCCTCTTGATCGACTCGGACCGCATCAGCAACTCCAGAAAATCAGGACGCAAGCTTAATGCGGCCTCAATCACGGCATTCTTCAGGATTTCCCCATCTGAGATAAATGACTGTTCGGACTGCAGCACCTCGGTCAGCTCGTCAAGGAGGTTCCGAACCGACGGCTTGTTGACTGTGCTTGGAACATCGCCAGCATCTCTCCGGTGGACGGAGCGTCCGTGCGACGATTGCGGAATTGATCTGTGATTTCCTGTCATTGATATTATTCGTCTACCGAAAGGGGTTCAATTCAAGCAAGCAAACAAAATTCGAATGCCATGGCTTCCAAGCGGTAAAACCTCATGCTCTCGCCTCTGATGAAAGTCCCGTATCTTTCTTCAGGCCGGCATAAGGCAGATATTTCCCATCCATTTCCCGGACAATATGCCCCATCTGAATCAGCGTGTCCTGACAGCGGATGTTGTGCCTGCCAGCGAACTCCTGAACGTATCGGTCAAGGTGCTTCGGGGAAAGCTTGTGGAACGTTCCTTTGTGCGCCCGCTTAAGGGTAGACCAGAAAGACTCTACTCCATTGACATGCGCTTGATCCCTGACATACTCAGAAACCGAATGTTTGACGCTTTCATGGTGGCGCGGAAGGGCATCGTAAGCAGCTGCGTCGTCAGTGTAGACTGTCGCTTCGATAGAGGTGTTTGACAGCACAAAGCCCTGAAGGGTCTCCGCATCAGTACTGTCCACAACCTGAGCGCGAATTTCATTCGTCGCCCGGTCCTTCACGCTGACAACGGGTGTCTTGCTGATAGAACCCCGGCCTGCGCTAGTTTCCTTCAACTCCTTGCGCTTGGTATTGCTCATATTGTGGCGTTTGCCGCCGAAATAAGCTTCATCTGCTTCAACTGGTCCAGAGAACAGGGTTTCGTCTTTATCGCTAAATGCTTCCCTGATCCGATAAGCTAGAAACCATGCTGTCTTCTGAGTGATATTGAGATCCCGGTGCAGCTTCATGCTGGAAACCGATTTCAAGGACGTGGTAAGCAGGTAAATCGCCACAACCCAAGTCTGATAGCCAAGAGGCGACTTGTAAAGAGGAGTTCCAACCCGGACGCTGAACCTTTTCCGGCACTCACGCTCGCAACAGCGCCAGGGCATGGATTTATGACGGTTGCTCCTGACATTGAATGAGCCACAATGGGGACACCAGGGCTCGCCACCCCAACGTTGCTGCTCAAGCCATGCCTGAGCCGCATCATCGTCGGGAAAAATTCGGAATAGATCTGGCAACGAAATGCCTTTTCTGAAGTGCTTGCCTGGTGCTTTGCTTGCCATCTGAGTGCGAAGTTAACCAATTATCAAATACTGGCCGGATTATACGATAAACAATATGGGCAATCAAGTATATAATCCCC